>JAIWOH010000076.1 GCA_020216985.1 Nitrospira sp. | reverse complement strand
CAAAGCGGCCAAGTTGCTCAAGATCAGCAGAGCAAGTCTCTACAACAAGCTGCGCGCCTACGGCATCGAATAAAGCGTCTGTCCCTTCTTGCCCCTCCCGTCTTGATCGTCCGTCCAACAGTCCGGACTGTCGAAGTGATTGAATTGACGGGCTCGCCCTGGCGACCTCTTCGGAACTGTCCATCCGGTTAGATGGTGTGTGTGCGAAGAGGTAGAGATCGTTCGTTCCTCTTCGCGCCTCGTCTCCGCCGTGGGAGCGGAATGTCTGAAAAATCGAGAGGGAGCCAAGCAACGGTATAAAGGTTGCTCGGTGACCGGGTAGTCCCGGTGGCGCAACGGTTCTGATCTTCTTTGCGTGTGATGCAGGGCGGTGGATGATTCGGAATGAAAGGAGGATGGGTGCGTGATCGATGTGTGTGAGACGGTGATCGTCGCCGGCGGGACGCCAAGGGGGGAGCCACAGGTGAGAGTGGCTCCCTCTTTTTTCTCGAAACCATTCAACTGTTGATGACTCTGGCCGGAGAACGTTCATCAGCGTCACCGGAATCAGGAGGCCATGATGAAGGGAGGAAGCGGCACGCGGAGGGTTTCTGCATGGGGAGTCGCACTGTGCCTTGCACTGACTGGTGTCTCTGGCATGGGGGGGAACAGTTCGGCTGATGAAGGGGGCACAGGCGGGAACATGGTGGTGTTTAGGGGAGGATATGTCCGTCTAGATAGTGGGCGGGGCAACGAATTATTTACCGATGTGAGAGGCGCCGGGGGAGTGAACGATAGCAAAAATGGATGGTATGTGGGGGCGTGGCTGGATCATATGCTGTCCAAGGATGCGTGGGGGCTGATGAATGACACCGCTGTGATCGGCGAAATTGGCTTGCAGTATAACCGGATTGTCTCGAAAGAAGTGCTGAATACGAGCAATCTTGGCCTTGTTGGTACAAATCTTGGTGTGGTCCATACGACGCCGTCGCTCCAAGAATTGACGATGGTCACCATCACCGTCGCACCGAAAATCCGGTTTATGCAGAGCAGCCGCTTGAGCCCTTGGGTCATTCCCGGCGGGCTGGATATCCATGTGTTCAGCCCCCCATCCAATGGGGCTCAATATCTTGATGTCGGTGTCCAATTCGGGGCGGGGGTGGATTATAACGTTTGGAAAGCGTTTCGAATCGGACTCGAAGCGAGATACCACTTGGCAGCAAACATGACCAACAGTATCACGAACAACTACATGCAGGTTGGCCCGTACCTAGGCATTTCGTTTTAAATGATGGTCCCGTCAGTGAGCGACTCTGCGAATTCCGTTTTAGTAAGTGAGGCAAGTGACAGGCATGCTTTACGGAGGATCACAAGCGCAAACGTCAGGCCGCCAATCAAACCAACACGATGAATAATTTCTGGACCCGCCGGTCTCTACGTGGGACTGGGTTTCTAGTCGGTGGCCTATTGGGGGGCGCTGGACGGAAAACAAAGGGCGAAAGGATGGCTTCCGGTTTCGGGGTTTTATTTGGTGCGGGAAAGCGAGCCCCGCAGAGAAAAGGGATGGAGAAAGAGGAAAGGGATAGCGATGCCGCGAGCGGAGACCGCGACTGAGATCGAGGAGCATCTTCGTGCAGCAACCGAAGCAGCCGATCCGTCGTTTCTCCATCGGTTGTATTGGGAGCAGAATGAGTTCGTCCACCTTGAGCGGTTCGTGCCGCCGCCGGTGGTTGAACGGTGTGTGCGAGAAGTCGACCTGCTGGAGGGCGACATTCATCGGAACTATGTCCCCGGACATAAACAGGGCGGGAGCGTGAGTTATTACAGTATCCGCAAGAAGGCGCCAGGCATCCTCGCCCTCTATCGTTCTGAAGCGCTTCGATCGTTCTTGAATCGGTTGATCGGAGGAGAACGGATCGAGTGGTGCCCGGAAGACGATCCGCATTCTTGCGCGTTGTATTACTACACGAAACCGGGCGACCACATCGGTTTTCACTACGATACCTCTTATTACAAAGGTGCCCGCTATACGGTGTTGATTGGATTGGTGGAACAGTCCGAACACTGCCGGTTAGTGGCCCGCGTGCGCAAGGGAACGGCTCCGCCCGAGATCAGCGAAACGCGCATTGCGATGGAGCCGGGAACGATGGTGGTCTTCAACGGCGACAAACTCTGGCACGCGGTGACGCCGTTGGGGGCCCATGAGCGGCGGGTCGTCCTGACATTGCAATATGTCACCGATCGGCGGATGGGACCGTTGAACAAGCTGTTTTCGAACATGAAGGACGCGTTTGCCTACTTCGGTCCTGCCGTATTCATGCCGCGAGCCAAATCGAGGTGAGCCATGCGTCTATCTGTGGCAATTTCCGAAGCGCGGGTGGTCCGTGCTCCGGCACTACTACGGTGGATGAGGACGGCCGCGGCTTACTGGGTGGAGGGAGATGAAGAAGGAGCATTGTATGTGGCGGTTTTTAATGATTTTCCCCAGTCGGCCGAAGCCGTTGCCCGGCTGCTATCCGAAGCGGATGATCTGCGAGACGTCCGAATCGCACTCGACGGAAGGCCGATCGCCAACCGCGCCTCCTTCTACGAGAGTCTTCTCTGCTATGACCAGAGTTTCCGCGTTCCAAACGAGAGTTATTGCCGTCGGCAGGCGATGATCGTGAGGGACGACGGGTCGTGCGCCGATCGCTCCTGTGTCTCTCCCTGCTGGTTGATCTGTTCCACATGTCTTGTGCGACCTCGCGATCAACGGAACTCGTTCGCCGAGTTGGCTCGTTACGCCGAAGTCGAATGGTGCCCCCGCCTGCACCCCTGAATTTCTCAATCTGGGTACAGTCGACTAGAGGTTGAAAAGACGCCCGATGAGTGCCGACGGTCCGGCCGGATCGCGTTGGCATTCCCGCTGGAGTATCCCTTAGGGAGTGTCCTTCGGGGCGGGTATCAAACAGTCGCGGCTTGATTGCACCAAATTACCCCAGTTGCACCAGTATGATTGTCAAAAGGATTGGACAGTCTAACCGATTGAAATTCTGAAATTGATCGAGAGCACATCCATGGCTGTCCAATCCTGTGGAGTCTTGGGACTTCCGAGAAGAGCGAGGTTGCTTCTTCTGACAAAGAGACATCCATGTTCAGATTGCCCTGTTTTCAGCGGATTCCGCCCGTTGCAGAGAAGAGCGGTCCGTTCGGCATGTCAGTTGCTCTATCAACCGCTCGCTGGTGAAGGTTTTGGGTGATTTTGGACCGGCCTCCGAATGACCCATTCCTTCGCAAGAAGGAACCCTTCACCAGCTCCTTTCCTCTTAGACGAAGAGGCCGGGGGCTTAGAGGAGGCCGGGATCCTTATTAAGGCAATGAGCGAGGATCTGCGGAGACGGAAAAGCATGCCGTGGAAAGTTGTTCTGTCATCGTTCAACGTTCCGCCTCACGGCGGACATAAGAGGGAGGAGGCCGTGTATGAGGTCAAGGGAATGTGAGCCGCGCCGCGGGCGACAACGGAACGGGACGGTACTGTTCCGCAGCCTGCTGTTGGCGGCCGGGATAGGCTTGATGGTTCCGCCGCAAGCGCCGGCTGTGGATCAGTCGCATCAGGGGCATGGTGATATGGGCGCGGCGCAGGCGGAGAAGGTGATTTATCGGGAAGGTGGGGGCATTCTGCACGATCGCATGATGGAGGAGGTGAAGCGCCAGCAAGAGTTCGTGCGGCAGAAAGGCGGGTACAGCGCCGGCGCCAACAATCACATGATGCAGCAAGGTGTTCTGTTGGTGGCGGAAGATCCGGACAAGGTCGCCGTGGGCGCCGGACATCGGTGCCCGGCAAACGCGCCGGTGAAGGAGTATCACGTTTCGGCCATCAATATCGAGATCACGTTGAATCGGTTTTTGGACTTTTTCCCCGGCTATATGTATGTGTTGAAAGAGAACGTTGAAAAAGCGCGAGCCGAGGAAACCGCAAACAGAGAAGCGCGGGAAAAAGAAAACGATCCCGGCGCGGTGTCGAACGGGTTGCAGGGCGACATCATTCAGCCTCTTGTGATCCGGGCAAACCAGGGCGACTGTCTCAAGCTGACTCTCCATAACGAGCTCGACGGCGAACCGACGAATCTCGTGATCAACGGGTCGTCGATGGTCGTGAGCGCCACCGGCAAGCCGGCCACTCCGTCGAATCCGGAGACGACTGTAGCGCCCGGGGGCCAGCAACGGTTCGAATGGTACATCAAGCCGGATACGCAGGAAGGATCGCACTTCTTCCGATCCCATGCGTCGCGCGAACAATTCAATCTGGGTTTGATCGGCATGCTGGTCGTCGAACCGCGCGGGTCTCGGTATTTGAGCCCGTTCGACGGAAAGCCGATGGCGAGCGGCTGGGAGGCGATGATTGAAGATCCCAACGGACCGGATTTCCGGGAATTCGCCATTTTCTATCATGAAGCCGGCGACGAAGCCTTCCGGCTCTTGAACAAGAAAGGCGAGATGTTGCCGCAGCGGGACCCGCATACCGATTCCTATCGGCCGGGAGCGCGGCTGCTGAATTATCGCAGCGAACCCCATGGAACGCGCATCGAGTTGCAGGCCCATATGGGGTTCTATGGGGATGAATCCATGGCATACGGTTCCTATACGTTCGGCGATCCCGCCACGACGATTCCCCGTTCGTATCTCGGCGACCCGGCCAAGTTCCGCATGGCGGGCGGGTCGGAGATCGTCCACTCCCATCATTTGCACGGCGGGTCGATTCGTTGGGCTCGCCAGCCCGGCATCAGCAATCTCGACTTCGCGGTGTCCAAGAACGGCCCGGTGAAGTTCCCCTTGATCAGCGATTCGTCGGATCGGTTGGACGTGCAGTCCATCGGACCGACGGAGGTCTATGACCAGGTGATCGAAGGGGGATCGGGAGGTCTCCAGGCCTTGGCAGGGGAATTCGTGTTTCATTGCCACATCCCGCAGCACTATGTGACGGGCATGTGGGGGTTCTGGCGCGTGTACAACACGTTGCAGGCGCCGGGGTACCAGACCGATGTGATGAAGCCCCTGGCAGAATTGCCGGATCGAATCGGGCGCATGAAGGCGGGTATTTCCAGCGACAAACTCGTGGGCACCACGGTCGACTGGTATGGGGGCAAGAAATTTGAGATCACGAAGGACAAGACAGACTGGAAGGCCAATCCGGTGAAAGTGTCCTTGAAAGATTGGGTGGAAATGCAGTTGCCGCCGCAGGGCAAACCGGGCCACAAGAACACCGAGAAGGAGCAGACTCTGGCCTATGACGCGACGGTGAATGACTGGGTGTGGCAGGGAAGCAAGGCGCTCAGCGAGCCGGAGACCACCTACGAATGGGTCAATTACAAGTCGGCGACGCCGGGGAAACGACAGGATATTCTCTTCGATCCTCGCAGCGGAAAAGTCGCCTGGCCTTGGTTGAGGCCGCATCTCGGCCGTCGCGTGCCGTTCTCCCCGAGCCACAGCGGGGCGCCGTGGTTGGAGCCGATTCATCGCCGCGATGACGGCAGCAATTCCACTGAGCCGGCCAAGCCGGGCGAGAACGGACCGTGGAGTCTCTGCCCGGAAGGGGCGCCGATCAAGGAGTTCAATGTTCACGCGATCACGCTCCCGATAACGCTCAAGAAGGCGACGGCTAAGACGCCGGCCATCGTGGATCCGGACGGGTTGCTCTACGTGCTGCACGAAGAGGAAGAGGAAGTCAGGAAGAATCCCGCCAAGCAGATGCCGTTGGTGATTCGCGGAAACGTCCAGGATTGCATCGACGTCCTGTACTCCAGCGAGTTGAAGGACGACCAGCGGCAAGGGTTCTCAAGCAAAACGAATTTGCACCCGCACATGTTCCAATTCGATACGCAGGCATCCGACGGTCCCATTATCGGCTTCTCTTATGAGATGTCGCTGCGGCCCTTCACCATTTTGAAGGACGAGCATCCGGGCAAGGGGATGCCGGTTCCGATGAATACGACCATCGAGGCCGACGTGCCCAAGGGTGCCACCAGCATCAAGGTGAAAGACGCGTCGCGCTACCACCTCAAAACCGAACTGGGCGTGGGGATGGACGAGGTGGGCCGATTTGAAGCGGCTCGCATCAGCAAGATCGAGGGCAACACGATCACCTTCGAGCGCCCGCTGAAGTATCAGCACAAGAAGGGCGAGATCGTGTCGGTGGAGTGGATTCGTGAACGGTGGTATGTGGATGCCGATTTCGGCACGACGTTCTGGCACGATCACGTGTTCGGATTGGACGGGTGGGGGCACGGATTTTATTCGACCTTCATCGCCGAGCCGCCTCGGTCTACCTATCATGATCCGGTGACGGGCAAAGAAATCCGCAGCGGTCCGGTGGCCGATATTCATACCACCGAACCAGTGTCCGCCCATATCAGCGGGTCGTTCCGCGAGATCGTGACGCAGGTCATGGATTCCAATCCGCGGGCGGCGGAGCTGATCACGGCCGATAACCCGCAGGCGAAAGTCGGAGCGATTTCCGTGGACGGCACTCCTTCCGCGGTCTATCCGGCCAAGCTGAATAAGTCGCCGATGTGGTTCCTGAACGGCGGCGAAGCGACGACGGGAGGCGGCTACAACATGCGTGTGGAGCCGTTGTCCGTCAGGTTGGCGAACAATCCCGATCCGTCCCAACTGTTCAACAGCCGGATCCACGGAGATCCCGAAACGCCGATGCTACGGGCCTATCTGGGCGATCCGGTCGTCGTGCGGTTGATCGAGGGGTCGGCGAACGAGGTCCACTCTTGGCACATCAGCGGACATTGGTTCCCGATGGAACGCTACAGCAAAAACTCGATTCCGAGGAGCACGCTCCATGTGGTGATCGGGGAACGGTACGACGCGGCGATCCCGGCCGCCGGCGGACCGCAACGGATGGCGGGCGATTATCTGTACTACAGCGGTCGCGCGTCGCACTTCGCGGAGGGGAGTTGGGGTATCTTCCGTGTGCTTGACAAACCGGACCCCACCTTGAAGCCGCTGCCGGGGCGGGATGAAATTCCGCAGGCGGCCACGTCCGTGTGTCCCGCCGACGCTCCGGTGAAGACCTTCAACGTGACGGCCATCGACAAGGCGATCCGCTACAACAAGGGAGCGCCCGGCGTCATGGAGGTCGATTTGGAGCGGAAGATGGTGTTGGGCAACGAAAGCGGCAAGATGTACGTGCTCGAAGGCGAAAAGGCCAAAGTCGCGGCGGGCAGTCTTGAGCCGAGTCCGCTGACCCTGCATGTGAACGTCGGCGATTGCATCAAGGTCAATTTGAGAAACGAAATGGCCAAGGATCGCGCCGGGTTCCATGTGGACAATCTGGCCTATGATCCCAAGGAATCGATGGGGATCAATGCCGGGTATAATCCCGGTGATCAAACGGTCGCGCCGGGGCAAAGTCGGACCTATACCTTCTATGCTCATCCGGAATTCGGGGAGAACGTTGCTCTGATTCAGGATTGGGGCAATGTGATCGAAAACCCCCGCAATGGACTCTTTGGCGCGATCGTGATCGGCCCGAAGGGGTCTCGATACCGGGATCCGGTGACCGGTGAAGACCTGGCTCAGAAGAGTTCCTGGCGGGCGGACGTGATCGTCGATCGGACCGTGCCGGGCAATGAGAACCGGCGGAACTACCGATCCTTTGCGCTCCTGTTCCAGGACGAGGACAACATCAGCGGCACGAGCTTCATGCCGTACATCCAAAAGGTGGCGGGCGTGACCGCGGTGAATTATCGGTCGGAGCCGACGGATTACCGAACGGAGAAGGGATGCGCCTATAGCGAAGTGTTCGCCTGCGTCAAGGCCGGTGATCAGCCGGTGACGCCGACCATCGCGGCGCACGTGGGAGATCCGGTGGTGATCCACGTGCTGGGCGCGTTCAGCGAGCAGGTCCAATTGTTCAGCGTGTCGGGCCATGAGTGGAAACATGAGCCCTACATGAGCGGCGCGGATCTCGTGAGCACCATGGAGTTCGGTGGGTCCGAGGTCTTCAACGCTTGGCTCCACGGCGGGGCCGGAGGACCGAACGGAATTCCCGGGGACTATCTGTGGCTCAACCAACGTCCGGGGTATCTGGATGCCGGACACTGGGGGATGCTGAAGGTTCTGGATCGGGAGAATCGGGCGATCTTGCCGTTGGACGGGCAAGCACCGGCTGTACAACGGGCTGAGGAAGAGAGTCCGGTCCAGTCTCTTCCTGTATCCATGAAGGCCGACTGAGTCCGTTCGAGAGCGGATTCGACACAGTGGGGAACCTTGTGGACACCACGGGGTTCCCCACTTGTTTGTCCGCACTTGGATCGAGAGCGTCTCTCTGTCTCCACCGTCACAACATAACGACATGCTTGGGAGCCTGGACCGGACTTGCGCCAGGCCCGGCGATACGGTAAAACTCTCGATCAAGAAATATGCGGCTTGTATGGATTTTAAGCGGGCTGGTGTCGATCGCCTGTGTGGGGTTGACTGATGAGGTGGCGGCGCTTGATTTTTCAGCCGACCGAATCGTTAAAAACGGAACATCCGTGGTCACGGCCCATGTCAACGCTAAGGCCGATCGCTGGAGGTTTGAGTTCAGCTATCCGCAGGGAGGGGCCAGCGTCATTATCGTGAGGATGGACCGCCGAAGTTCATGGCTCATCTTTTCCAAACGGCGGCTGTACCTTGAGGTGCCGATCGCGAGCGACCATAAGCTGGTGGTCAGCGAGACCATGGAAGGCGAGATTTCACGTGAATTTGTTGGAGACGAAACACTACAGGGACATCCCACGGAACTCTTCGAGGTCACCGTCGAAGAGGACGGAACCATCAGACAATACTACCGCTGGGTAACGAAGGCGCAACGGTTCCCTCTCAAGACCGTAAGCAAGCAGGGGCAGTGGTCGGAAGAGTTCCGGAGAGTGGTTTTTACCGAGCAGTCGCCCTACCTGTTCGAACTTCCTCAGCGACTCGATCCGGCGGTTCCGCGGGAGTCCGTACAATCGCCGTCTTCTGGCGGCCAGCATCGGGAGGAGGAACAACAGTGAAACGATCGACCGTGATAGGAGTCGGCCTGATTGCCTGGGTGTTTACGGCAGGGCTCCTGCAAGAGGAGTACAGTTGGGCTTATGAATCGCGAACGGTGATCGACGGCGCTACGGTGCGGGGGACCGTCACGTTTCAAGGAACGGTTCCGCCGCCCAAGGAATTCGAGCTGCGTCGGTATCCGGACCAAGTGTTTTGCGGCGCGCTGTCGGATGGAAACGGGCGGCGATTCATGACGGAGGTTCAGGTCGGACAAGGCGGAGGACTCAAGGATGTTGTGGTTGTGATTGAAGGCGTCCAGAGCGGCAAGCCGTTTACCTTTACGGACGCCAAGGTGGAGGCCGTTGTCTGCCAGTTTTTACCCTTTGTCACGGTCGTCAGCGATAAACGGCAGTTGACTGTTACGAACAGAGATCCTGTCTCGCATGATATTCAGGGGTATGCCTACGATCAATCGGGGGTGGACATTGTTCTGCATAGGCCTTCGCTTAAGGCAACCGGCACGACGGACGTCGTAAATCTTGTCAAGGGCCGAAAGGTCTTCACCATGCAGTGCGGCATGCATCCCTATATGCAGAACTGGGGCTATGCGATCGACAATCCGTATTATGCGGTAACCGGCGAGACCGGTTCGTTCATAATTGATGACTTGCCGGCCGGCACCTACCATGTCAAGGCCTGGCATCCTGTGCTGGGTACTCGGGAACAAGATGTGACGGTCGGACCGAAGGGGGCGGCCGCGCTCGAATTTGTGTTTGAGGCGAGGTGAGCAGGCAGGCGATGATGAAAACGACGCTCCCACCGATGCTTTTGGCATTTATTCCATTGCTGGGCTGGTTGGTGATGGAGACCGCGCCCATTCACGCGGCCTCCATCAAGCAGATTCAAGAACAAGGCCGGGCGATGGTAAGAGACGCCGAGGAAATGGTGATGCACGGCGGAATGGGCGATGGGAAGGCTATTCTGCATCATTGCGCCGAAGTGTCAAAACAAGCTC
>JAIWOH010000075.1 GCA_020216985.1 Nitrospira sp. | reverse complement strand
AGGCGATTCTCAAGCTGTTGCCTATCGGCAATAGTCAAGGCAGGGAGGCCGTGCCGCATTTGGAGGAAGCTATCAAACATTGTAAGCGGGTCGAGGAAATGGGGGATAAGGTGGACCCAGGAGCCAGCCTGAACCCTGCGATCAAGGCCCGCACAGCGGCGAGAGAAGCGATGAAACATCTCGCTGCCATGAAAGACGAGGGAACATAAGAAAAACGAGATGAATGGCATGGCATGATAGGTGCCTAAGGAAGGGATAGGTCTCCGTTTTTGCGAGTGGGCGGGTTTCCTCTTCGCCCGACAGGTAGTAGAATGACTGCATAACGAATCAGTCGGCGGCGCACCTGAGTTTGTGGGGGCGCAAGCAAGGGGGAGCGGGGTCTCTTGAAAAATCCCTCTCGAACCGTTATAAACATTCGGCTGAAGTTCAAAGAAAAGCGGTGACGGCTTCGCGCCAAGAGAGATTCCTGTCGACTGCGATAAGAAATACGACATAAAGCAATACTGGATGGCCGTGGTCCAGCATAATCTTTCCAAGCAAGTTTCTTTTCTTCTCTGCTCCTTGCCTTGTTGTCTTTGTCCCATAAAAAATGTGTGTCTGAACGAGGAGGCCAAACGTTATGACTGCTTCAATTAAAAGGATTTGGTCGGGAGTCCTTGGCTTTGCAATCTGCCTGACATTGGCTGGAGCGCCTCCAGCTGATGCCGTCACGTCCCATGACGCGCATGATTCGAAGGCCGATCAGGCGCAGCCCGTGCATTGGCAAGCCGGCCCGACGCTGCAAGACAAAATGTCGAAGGCGATCGAACAGGTCGAGCGGGAAGTGCAGACCAAGGGCCCATTCAGAGGGGCCAGCGCGCACGCCATGCAGCAGGGGGTTTTGCTGGTGGCGGAGGATCAGGATAAGGTGAAGGTCACCCAAGGGATGCGTTGCCCCGCTCATGCTCCGGTCCGGGCTTACGATATCACGGCGATCAACGTCGAGATCACTGTGAATCGGTTCGGAGACTTTTACCCCGGTTACATGTATGCGTTGACGGAAAATGTTCCGGGCGTTCGCGAGGAGGAGGAGAAAAATAGAGCGGCCCGCGAGAGCGAGGATCCGACATTCGCCGGAGGGGCAGTGTCGACCGGTCTGCAGGGCGATTTGATTCAGCCGCTCGTGATTCGTGCCAATCAGGGCGATTGTCTTCGTATCACCCTTCGCAACGCGATCGACGGCGAGCCGACGAACATGATTATCAATGGATCCCAGATGTTGGTGGCCGCGACCGGCAAGCCGGCGACAGCCAACAATCCGGACGCGCTCGTCGCTCCAGGCAAGGTCGGAGAATTTGAATGGTATATCCCGGTCGATCTTCAAGAGGGCGGTCGTGCCTTCCATAGCCATGCCACCAGAGATCAGTATTCGCTGGGCTTGCTCGGGTCGCTCGTGGTCGAGCCGAGAGGTTCTCGTTATCTGAGTCCCTTCACCGGTGAAGAGATGAAGAGCGGCTGGGAAGCCATGATCGATGTGGAGGGGGGATCCGATTTTCGCGAATTCGTCATTTTCTACCATGAGGCGGGGGACGAGACGTTCCGGCTGTTGAACCGCAAGGGCGACATGCTTCCGCAGCGGGACGCCCATACCGACACTTATCGGCCCGCCGCCCGGTTGCTGAACTATCGGAGCGAGCCGCATGGGGAACGGTTGGAGTTGCAGGCTCATTTGATTGGTTTTGCGGATGAATCCCAAGGGTATGGATCCTATACCTTCGGCGATCCTGCCACCACAATCCCGCGTTCTTATCTGGGGGATCCGGCCAAGTTTCGCATGGTCGGCGGGTCGGAAATCGTGCATTCCCATCACTTGCACGGAGGGTCGATTCGGTGGGCCAGACAGCCTGAGACCAGCAGGCTCGATCCGACTTTGTCGAAAAACGGACCCGTCAAGTTCCCGCTCATCAACGATACGTCCGACCGTTTGGACGTCCAGTCGATTGGACCGTCTGAAATCTATGACGAGGTCATCGAGGGTGGTTCGGGAGGATTGCAGGCGCTCGCGGGAGAGTTTGTGTTCCACTGCCATATCCCCCAACACTACGTGACCGGCATGTGGGGATTCTGGCGTGTGTACAATACGTTGCAGGCACCTGGTTTTCAAACCGACGTCATGAAGCCTTTGGTTGAGTTGCCAGACCGTAAAGGCAAGATCAAACCGGCCGTCACGTCGGATAAGCTTGTTGGAACAATAGTCGATTGGTACGGCGGCAAGAAGTATGAAATCACCAAGGACAAGACGGATTGGAAAGCTAATCCTGTGAAAGTATCCATCAAGGATTGGGTTGAATACATGCTTCCGCCTCAAGGTCTGCCGGGGAAGACCGAGGATCAGGTGAAGCAGGCGCAGGCTCATGACGCCACGGTCGTCAATTGGAAGTGGGAAGGCAACCTGGCGTTGAATGAGCCGGAGACGCCGCATCAGTGGGCCAACTATGTCTCGCCGGCTCCTTTGAAGCGGCCACCCATTCTGTTTGACCCGCAGACGGGGAAGCTGGCGTTCCCATGGCTTCGCCCGCATCTGGGGAAACGGCCGCCCTTTGCTCCGAATCACGGCGGAGCTCCGTGGCTTGAGCCGTTCCATGTGCGGGAAGACGGAACCAAGAGCACGGAACCGGCCAGACCCGGAGAGCAAGGGCCGTGGAGTCTCTGCCCGGAGAATGCTCCGAGGAAGTATTTCACGATCCATTCGATTACGTTGCCGATTACCTTGAAGAAGGCGACGGCCAAAACACCGGCCATCGTGGATCCGATCGGCATGATCTATGTGCTCCATGAGGAGGAGGAGGAGGTCAGAAAGACGTCGGAGAGGCAGGTGCCGTTGGTTATCCGAGCCAACGTGTATGACTGTGTCGATGTCATTTTCAAGAACGAAATTCCGGACGACGCGCGAACAGGATGGGCGAACAAAATCAATCTCCATCCGCATTTCTTCCAGTTCGACACCAGCGCGTCAGACGGTCCGACGATCGGATTCTCTTATGACATGTCGCTGCGCGCATTTACGATGTTGAAAGATCCTGAGCCGGAAAAGGGCATGCCCCTGCCGGCCAACACCGTGTTGACGGCGGACGTCAAGGCTGGGGCGTCAAGCATTACGGTGGCGGACCCGTCGAAGTTCCACGTTAACATCGAACTCGGCGTTGGGATGGATGATCCCAAATATTTCGAAGTCGCACGAATCAAAAGCATCAATGGGAAGACCGTGACGTTTGATCGTCCTTTGAAGCACGGTCATAAGAAAAACGACATCGTCAGCGTCGAGTTTATCCGAGAGCGGTGGTACATCGATGCGGATCTCGGAACGGTGTACTGGCACGATCATGTGTTCGGGACGGATACGTGGGGTCACGGACTCTTCTCGGCCTTGATCACAGAGCCGCCGCGCTCGACGTATCATGATCCGGTCACGGGCAAAGAAATTCGGAGCGGTCCCATCGCGGATATTCACACGTTGGAGCCCGTCTCCGCACACATTCGTGGCAGCTTCCGAGAAGTCATGATGCACATCATGGATAGCAACGCCAGAACGGCGGAGCTGATCACGACGGATAATCCACAAGCCAAGGTCGGGGCGGTGACCGTGGACGGTCCACCGTCTCATCAATTCCCGGAACGAATCAACAAGTCTCCTATGTGGTTTTTGAACGGTGGAGAAGCGACGACCGGCAGCGGCTACAGCATGCGAGTCGAACCGCTGAGCGTGCGACTGGCTAATGATCCGGATCCGTCGAAATTGTTCGTCTCAGGGATTCACGGCGATCCGGCCACGCCGTTGCTACGGGCCTATCTGGGAGATCCGATACTCGTGAGAGCCTTGGTCGGTTCGGCCAATGAGGTGCATACGTGGCATGTTACAGGCCACTGGTTCCCGATGGAGCGGTACGCGACCACGGCGATGCCTCGGAGCACCATCCATCTGGTGATAGGAGAGCGATATGACCCGGCCATTCCGGCCGCAGGAGGACCGCAGAAAATGGCCGGCGATTATTTGTACTACAGCGGGAGAGCCTCCCACTTCTCGGAGGGAAGTTGGGGAATCATCCGCGTGTACGATGAACTGCAGAAAGATCTGAAACCGTTGCCGGGGCGCGAGGAAATTCAGAAATCAGCCTCCTCGGTGTGCCCGGCCGACGCCCCTGTCAAGTCGTTTAACGTGTCGGCGGTCGATCAGCAGATCCGCTATCACGAAGGGGCGCCGGGTGTGATGGAGGTCGATCTCGAGAGAAAGATGGTCTTCGGGAACGAACAAGGCAAAATGTACGTGCTCGAAGGCGATCGTGGAAAGGTCAAGGCCGGCGAGTTGAAGCCGAGTCCGTTGACGCTCCATGTCAACGTCGGAGATTGCGTCAAAATCCATCTCAAGAACGAGATGGCGAAAGAGCGAGCCGGCTTCCACGTCGATATGATGGCCTTCGATCCGAAGGACTCATTCGGGGCGAATGTCGGCAACAATCCCGGCGATCAGACGATCGGTCCAGGAGAAAAGAGAACGTACACCTACTACGCTCATCCTGAGTACGGCGAAGTCGCCGCGTTGATTCAAGATTGGGGGAACGTGGTGGAGAACCCTCGAAACGGATTGTTCGGCTCCATCATCGTCGGACCGAGAGGCTCTCAGTATCGAGATCCCGTGACCGGCGAAGATATCTCCATGAAGAGCAGTTGGCGAGCCGATGTGCTTGTCGATCGAACGATACCCGGGAACGAGAAGCGGAAAAATTACCGCGACTTCTCGCTCATGTTCCAAGACGAGGACAACATCGTGGGGGTCAGCTTCATGCCGTACATTCAGCAGGTAGCGGGAATTACGGCCGTGAACTATCGGTCCGAGCCGGCAGCCTGGAGAGTCGAGAAGGGCTGTGACGTGTCGGAAGTCTTCAGTTGTGTGAAGGCGGGCGAGATTCCATCAACGCCCTTGTTGCAGGCTCACGTGGGAGACCCGGTGGTCATCCATGTGCTGGGTGCGTTCAGCGAACAGGTCCAGCTCTTTACGGTGGACGGTCACGAATGGCCGCATGAGCCGTACATGAAGGGGGCCGACCAGGTCAGCACGATGGAATTCGGCGGGTCAGAGATCATCAATGCTTATTTGACCGGAGGAGCCGGTGGTCCGAACAAGATCGTCGGCGATTACATCTGGAAGAATCAGAGACCGGCTTATGCCAATGCAGGCCAGTGGGGTCTGTTCAAGGTTTTACCGGTTGATGATCGGAGAATCCTGCCTTTGAACCCACAAGTTCCACCGACCAAACGGGTGGAACAGCCGAGCGGAGAAGCAAAGGCTACTCCGACGTCGATGAGCGAAGAGTAGATCCGTCTCGCGGCGTATCGGTTTTTACCGATACGCCGCAAGCACGTCTCAGCGTGCTGATGGTTCTGAATGTGAAACTGGGGGGCTCAGCCCCCCAGTTTGCACGTGGCCTTGTCCATCATTTCGAATTGAGAGGATTCAACACACGACATGATGATACGTGTTCGCAATCCGTTCCGAGCCGCAGTCCTGATCCTCGCCGTGATGGCAGGCGGGTTGGGGCATGTCTCCGTCTTCGGTGAAGATGCGCAGGTGCAACCGGTGAGTCGCGTTGAAGCCGTGCTCGCCAAGGAGTACCAAAATCGGGAGATCGAGATTAAAGAGGAGTTTGCCCAGGCTGGATTGACTAACGTTCATTTCCAATATGCCAAAATGGGGCGCCCGCCGAAAAACATCGGATTGGGTCGCGATGTGCCGGCTGACAAGGCAAGAGAGGCCATTCGTCTCGCCATTAAGTACAACGGTGGCATCGAGATTCTTTTGCCGGAACGACTCTTCCCGCCCCGATTCATCACCATTGCTTCCTCCAATTTCGACGATACCGTTGAGTATCCGATTGACGCCTCAGAACTGGCTAAGTTGCAGGACCCGGCGCTGACGACGGAATCGTTCCACCGTCTATACCGGGACCTGACATCCGTGCCACTGGAAATCAAGGGACGCCACCTGAGGCCGTACTAACGCACTCGTGCCAGATCGTAGGGACCAAGCCTCGAAAAGCCCACGTTGAAGCGGTTGAAGGAGAAAGCCGAAGCGAAACACCACGCTCAAGGAGCGAGAACTAAAGGACTGATTGCATCCTGGTCGCGTCCGGGTTGATAATTCTCCAACATGATCCTCACTTTCGACATGACGCTCGCTTCTTCAGAACGAGGCACTTTGATGCGAATTCCACGACCTTCATTGCGACCCAATGTGAAGAAGTGGTGTTCGATGATCGGCACTTGCTTTTCATCAACGTAGTCAAACGTCAATTCCTTGGCGGGCAGCCCAGCCAGCTTTAGGTCGCGATCTTTTCCCCACGTCACCGTGATCGATCGTTTTTTGTACAGGTCCGTGATAATCCGGCGATGGGCTGCGGAAAACTCATCAAGCGTCTGTCGCCCATCCTGACTCCTGCCTTCCATCAGATTCAAATGCCCCGATAACGCCACCAAGCTGTGTTCGATAGGCGGGTAGAGAATGACGCCGGCGCCGTCCGGCATGGGGTTGCCCAGACGCCAGTCTTCGGGATAGCGCACGGAGAAGCCGAAGCGGGCATTTGTATAAAGTTTCCACCCTGCCGGGGCGTCGAGACAAGACGCCGATGGAGGAGCAAGAGTCCCCAGCGTCGACAGTATGATTCCCAACGAAGTTCCTAGCCAGAGCCATCTCATGGGGTCCTCTTTATTTCCTTTATCCAAAAAATCAAGACGTATCGTTTTTCGAGCGCTTCGCTCAACCGCGCGCTCATCTTGGCTGATCGAGAACGGTTTCTCTACTCAAGCGATCTGGCGCACCGAAACCCGATGGTCGCGGCTCGTTGATCCGGCAAGGCACCGCTCCTTGTGGCGGTCCTCAGTAACTCCGGCGAGCTCTTCCACGATCCCCCCCGGACCACTTTATAGCGGCCGGTCGTAGGGCCTGGTGGATTCCGAGTCGGCATCGTGGCGTAGTAATCAATTCCGAACCAATCGGCGACCCATTCAGCTGCGTTTCCCGCCATGTGGTGCAGACCATAGGGGCTTTGGCCCTCCTTGCCGCCGTCCACCGACCCCACGATGGGTATCTCATGGACATGGTACTGGCCGAACTTCGCAAGATCGGGAGAGGGAGGCCGGCTTCCCCAGGGAAACAGATTGCCGGCTGCCCCACGGGCCGCCTTCTCCCACTCGGCCTCCGTGGGGAGACGTTTCCCTCGCGCATGACAAAACTCTGAAGCTTCGCGCCACGTGACGTACAGCGCGGGCCAACGGGCCAAGGTCTCGGGCTGCATGGCATGCACGGTTGTCATGTGTTCGACGAGTTTGCGCAATTCTTCAGGAAGCGGACGGCGCTCCTGTTGGAGCCAATACAGAAATTCTCCCAGACTGACCTCGTAGCGGTCGATCAGAAAGGCACTGAGCCAAATACGTCGCTGGGGCTGCTCCGTGTCGTCGTATTGGACCTCAAGACCGTACAATTTCCCCTGACGGGGGGTGCCCATTAGAAAAAACCCCTCCGGTACGGCTTCTTGCGGAGAGCTCACGGCAACGTGTGCGATGTGCTCGGCCTGTTTGAGACCGAGAGAAATCGCCGATGCTTCCTGGCTCCACCATGGTAGCCCTACAACTGCGCCGATAAGGCCGATAAGAATGACATTGACCCAAAAAGAGGATGCGCAGCTCATATCAGTCTCTACCGGGATGCAGGATCCGGAGTCAAGGAGGTCGGTATCAACCATGCAGCCGATGACGCATCGAATGCAATGATCACAATTTAGAGATGAAATCGACTATGATAGCGCCATGTACCACGCGCTCGTCGCGCTCCATCTCTTGGCCGCCGTGGCCTGGATCGGCGGCATGATCTTTTTGAGCCTGGTCCTGGCCCCACTTGTCAAAAGCCGGAAGGCGGCGCCGGAATTTATGGCGCTGTTTCGCTCCGCGGCGCTCAGGTTTCGCGCCGTCGTGTGGACGGCCATCGCCCTGTTGCTGACGACCGGCCCTGTTCTTTTAGCAAGACGAGGCATGATGTTGACGAGCCCTGCCTCATGGTCGACTGTCGCTACGATCAAAATCGGACTCGTGCTGCTGCTTCTGGTCGTCACCATGCTTCATGATATGGTCTTGGGGCCTCAAGTGAGCCGCGTCTCGTCGATTCCGGCTTCTTCACGAACAGCGTGGGAGAAGCTGGTGGCGAGCACGGCCCGTTGGCTGCCTCGGTGTTCCCTGCTGCTGTCGCTGATCGTCATCGTGGCGGCGGTCGTCCTAGCACGTTCATAGCCTTCCCGTTCGATGCATGTTCAGGGATGTACCCTGAGCACGATTCGGTGCTTCAAAAGACCACGCTCTGTCGCCTCTTGAGATCACGGCGTGACATTGATAGGGTTCCTTCTGCCCAAAGGGGCATCAAAAATACGCTGCGTGCACAGCATGTTGTTTCGGTCGAGTCAAGAGACGCCATGAAACGAAATATCTGTCTCATTGCGATGCTGCTGTGGCTGATAACGTTGGCCATCGGCATCTGGCTCTTCATACAGGGGTGGACGAGATCGGGAAGCGACGGCCGGACGGAGATTCTCCTGGCGCCGGCGGAGCGGGACCAGATCCTTGCCGAGATGAGACTCCTTCTGAAAACAGTCGACGGCATTCTCCGCGGCCTTGGGGAACCAGAGATTGACCGGCGCGCCTTGGCCATGATCGCAAGGGAAGCGGGCATGGGCATGGCGGCCGACGTTGAACCGACGATCATGGCCAAACTGCCGCTGCCGTTCAAACAACTGGGCATGTCAATCCATAAAGACATGGATGCGCTGGCGGACGCGATCGCTGACGGAGCGACGGAGCAGGAGATCGTACGGCGCCTCTCGGATATGACCGCCCGATGCACGGCCTGTCATGAGATGTACCGATTATCAGTCGATCGTTAAAGGCAAACTGGATAACGTGAAATGTCTGAGGCGGGGAAACAGCCGGCGATCTCGAATCCATTTCATGCGCGGTGACTCATAGTCAATGAGCTTCTGCCATAGCTGGAAAGGGAGCGCGAGGTAGCAAAAGCTCAACGCCTGCTGCCGCAAGCGATGTTGCTTCAGCCGTAAGTCTCAGGGGGACGCCTTATGCAGATCGGCAAGAGGTTCTCCATTGTGGTCTGAACAGTCATGCTGTCCCCCATTGGTCTGATATCGCTATCGTGGGCCCCAGCCTGGGATCAGGACCGTGATGAACTCAGGCCCAGGACAAGCCGGAGGTTTCCGATCAGCACCAATTACGACCCAGGAATCAAGAGACGATCATTCACCCTGACGGCAGAATATCCGAAAATCGAGAAGCCTGAGAATGCTAAACAGGCGGAGCAGGGGGGTGGTGATTGTGCCGGTGCACAGTGTTAGGGCTGAATGACAAAAAGAAGTCGAACGGCCAGGCTGTCGAATGCCTGCCGATACCTGTGGGCAATGTCGCCTGCCGGTTACATATGCAAGGAGGTGCACCATGAAATTCAGAAAGATGCTTTCCATCACTATGGCAGCAGCCATGTTGTTGCCGGTTAGTATGGTGTCGGTCGCCACTGCTCAAGAGCAGGATCGGGATCGCGATCAACTGAAGACGCAGCAACAACTCCAAGACAGGGACAAGCTGAAAATGAAAGATCAGTTGAAGGAACAAGATCAGATCAAGGAACAAGCGCAGACGCGAGAGCAAAATCGTGAACAGATCCGTACAGAACGACCGGAGAAGCCTCAGCGCGAGAGCGTAGAACGGGGCGGAAGGGGTCATTAAGATATGACAGGAGGCGTCAAGAATATTTACCATGATATCGAGCATCGCTTATGAGTGGGCAGGTGATGCTTGGGCGGGTGAGCTGCTCGGAAGAATGAGGTGGATGAATTCAGCAATTGATTGGCCGAAAGGTGAATCCCGCCTATATGCGAGGTATGTAGGCCATCGGAACAGAGCGAGGATCGTA
>JAIWOH010000074.1 GCA_020216985.1 Nitrospira sp. | reverse complement strand
ATCGTTGCTCCGGTTCTCGCTGGTGAAGGAAACAGGGGATGGGTGGTTGCGGCTGAAGTCTTAAGAACCACCCCGCCATCTTCACACTGGTGAATCAGCGCGCCAGCGAATTATTCGAGCTGCTCATACAGAGCGGATTCCAAAAGGAGCATTCTCTCTTACCCATGACCACCCTGATGATCTTTGGTGAAGGGGGTAGAGATCTCCCGATTCCTTAACAGAGAAAGGAGAAAGCCATGGCCCGTATCGTGATTATCGGCGCATCGATCGGAGGGCTTCCGGCCGCTTATGAAGCACGGGCGTTGTTGGACAAGAAACACAAGGTCACGGTCATTTCCAACGTGGATTTCTTTCATTTTGTTCCCTCCAACCCCTGGGTGGCGGTCGGCTGGCGGACAAGAAAAGACATCAGCTTTTCATTGGGGCCGGTATTGCAGAAGAAAGGCATTGAATTCGTCAATGCGGCAGCCGAGCGGATCGACCCGGAACAGAATCGGGTCATTACGTCGAAAGGCGAGGTACCCTACGATTATCTCATCATCGCCACAGGCCCCAAGTTGAACTTCGGCGCGGTGCCCGGTCTCGGCCCCAGCGGGTTTACCCAATCGGTGTGTACCGTAGACCACGCCGAACAGGCCTGGGGAGCATACCAAAGTTTCCTCAAAGATCCCGGTCCCATCGTGATCGGCGCCGCGCAAGGAGCGTCTTGCTTCGGCCCCGCCTATGAGATGGCTTTCATCCTGGACGCCGACCTCCGGAAGAAAAAACTACGCAAGAAAGTTCCCATGTATTTCGTGACACCGGAACCCTACATCGGCCACATGGGGTTGGCAGGGGTGGGCAGGTCTCGCCGGCTCATGGAAGATGAATGCGCCGAGCACGCGATCAAGACGATTCCCAACGCCGCGATTAAAGAAGTGCGGCCCGGGACAATGATTCTGGAAGACGGACAGGAAGTGCCGTTCCGTTACTCCATGATGATTCCGCCGTTCGCCGGCGTCGACGCCGTAGCGAGCACGCCGGGGCTCTGCAACCCGAAGGGCTTCGTCAACATCGACGCCTATCAGGCGAATCCCACGTATCGGAATATCTACGCCGTCGGGGTCTGCGTGGCGATTCCTCCGGTGGAGCAGACGCCGGTTCCGACCGGTGCGCCCAAGACCGGCTACATGATTGAGTCCATGGTGTCCGCCGCCGTGCACAATATCAAAGCGGACATCGAGAACGACAATAAGAAAGAAACGGCGACCTGGAACGCCGTCTGTCTGGCCGACATGGGCGACACCGGCATGGCGTTCGTCGCATTGCCGCAAATGGCGCCGCGCAACGTCACCTGGGCCAAGAAAGGTAAATGGGTGCATCTGGCCAAAATCGGGCTGGAAAAGTATTTCCTCATGAAAATGAAACGGGGCGTGAGCGAACCGTTCTTCGAGAAGGCCATCCTGAAAACCATGGGCATCGATAAGCTTGACAAGTCCGGGCCGGGGACGACGTGAATCCTTTGGATGGACGGCGCCTCACATAAGCAAACAGAAAGGAGGCGTCCATGAACCTCAATGAAATGTTGCGATTGATCGCCGGTGCGTTTGTTCTCGTCGCCGTGATTTTGGGTGCAACGGTCCATCCCTATTGGAATTATTTCGCGGCCTTCGTGGCGGTGAACTTGATCCAGTCGGCCTTTACCGGCTGGTGCCCCATGATGGCCTTGCTGCGGAAGCTGGGTGTGCAGGAGTAAGCGGGCGGGCTGAGACTGGCTGATGGGTTGGACATCAAAGGCGGAATGGGACGCCGTGAGGAGATGCGGAGTGAAACGAGGAGTCATCATGGTCATGGCTGCCTTGCTGGCGGCCGGATGCGGGACAAGGGAGGAATCGCCCACCGTTCCGAACTCATCCGAGCCCAGGAAGATGATCCGCGCCGAGGTGATCGCGGTGGCACAGACTCCCGTGCCGGTCTTTGTCGAGGTGACCGGGCAGGTCGCCGCCGTCTTTCAGGCCACGCTCTCCAGTCGCATTCAGGGGACGATCGATACATTATTCGTGCGGGAAGGGACGGCGGTCTCGAAGGGCCAGCCTGTGATCCGACTCGACAGTCGCGATGTGGAAGCGGAATTGGCGCGAGCCGTCGCCGAAATCGAGAATGCGCGAGCACACCTCGATCGCATGAACCAGCTCTTTGAGAGAGACGCCGTTTCAAAGCAGGAGATGGAAAATGCCGTTCGCGCCTACAAAGTGGCCGAGGCCAATCGAAAGGCGATCGAAGCGCAGCTCAGCTATACGGTCGTCAGGGCGCCGTTTGACGGCGTGATCACCGAAAAATTCGTCGAGGCCGGGGAGTTGGCCTCGCCGGGACAGCCGCTGCTGCGGATGGAAAATACGCGGCAATTGCGGCTTGAGGCGACCGTCGCGGAGGGAGACATCAAGTCCTTGTCTCCGGGTGAGAAGATCTCGGTGGTCATCGATGCCCTGGGCGGGCGAGTGTTGACCGGAACCGTCGCGCGGATCCTTCCCGCCGGCGATCCTCAGACCCACACGTTCACCGTGAAGGTGGACGTGCCGCCGACGCCGGGACTGAAAAGCGGCATGTTCGGACGGTTTCAATTGGAAAAGGGAACCCATCCTACCATCCTGTTGCCGGACACCGCCGTTGCCGAACGAGGCCAGCTTGTGAGCGTCTTCGTCGTCGGCCAAGACGGCATCGCCAGACTCCGCTGGGTCAAGACCGGCCGCCGCTTCGACAAGCAGGTGGAGATCCTCTCGGGCGTGAACGCCGGAGAATCGGTGTTGCGCGAGGCGACCCTTGGCGTCGACGGGGCGCTGGTCAATCCGGCCGAGGGCGCCGGCGGTCGAGTCACGTCATAGATCTGTTGCCGTCTCAGCCTGAAGCCGGGAATGCTCGGTTTGCAAAGACATTCTCCATACTGCAAACCGCGAACTTGAAACTGGCGACCGAATAGCGAAAGACGAACAGGACATCCATGGCCGGTCATCCGACACCTTCCACGAATCCCCGCGCGCGATACGGCCTGTCAGGCCGCATCGCCGCTCTCTTCATCGGAAGCAAACTGACGCCGCTGATCATGTTGGGGGCCTTGCTGCTCGGCCTGTTCGCCGTTATCGCCACACCCCGCGAGGAAGAACCGCAGATTGTCGTGCCCATGGCCGACGTCTGGCTGCCCTTTCCCGGCGCCTCCGCCAAGATCGTCGAAGAGCAATTGACCAAGCCGTTCGAACGGAAGATCTCAGAGATCAAGGGCGTCGAATACGTCTATTCGATTTCTCGCCCGGGCGGCGCGCTGATCATCGTCCGCTTTTACGTGGGTCAGCCGATGGAGCAGAGTCTGGTCGATCTCTACGACAAGCTGATGTCGAATCAGGATCTCCTGCCGCCGGGTGCGGAGTCGTTTCTGGTCAAGCCCAAAGACGTGAACGATGTGCCGATCGTCACGATCACGCTGTCGAGCCGACGGTATGAAGAATTCGAACTGTCTCGATTGGCCGAGCAGGCGCTGGAAGAGATCAAAAAAATCGGCGGGACGGCGGGCGGGTTCATCGTCGGTGGTCGGCCTCGCGAACTGCGAGTGCAGCTCGATCCTGCTCGGCTGAAGGCCTATGGACTGATCCCACTTCAGATCGCGGGAATCATCCGGGGTGAGAATCGGGCCCTTCCGACCGGCCGATTCGACAGCCGGAACCAAAGTTTTCTGGTGGAGACCGGCCGGTTCATTCGCTCGCGAGAAGATTTGGAAGGGCTGGTGGTCGGCGTCAACGAGCAGAGGCCTGTCTATTTGCGCCAGGTGGCCGATGTGATCGACGGGCCTGCTGAAGTGACCAGTTATGTCTGGTTCGGACAGGGGGAAGCCGCCGCCCGCTCATCGTTCACCGAGCCGGCATCCCGGGAGACGGCGTCGAGGCCCGACGGTCAGAAATCTCTCTTCGAAGAAGAGTCGGCGGTGACCGTGGCCATCGCCAAGCAAGGCGGAATCAACGCGGTCACCGTCGCCGAGCAGGTCATCCGCAAGATCGAGGAGATGAAAGGCGTGCTGATTCCGGCCGATGTCCGCGTCACCGTCACACGCGACTACGGAGAGACGGCTCAGGAAAAGGCCAATGAGCTGCTGTGGCATCTGGCCGTCGCTGTTGTTGCAGTGGTCGTATTTCTTGGAGTCGCCTTGGGGCCGCGCCCCGCCTTGGTGGTGTCGATCGCCATTCCCCTGACCCTGGCGTTGACGCTCTTTACCTCCATGTTGATCGGGTACACGATCAACCGCGTCACGCTCTTTGCGTTGATCTTCTCCATCGGCATCTTGGTCGATGACGCCATCGTCGTCGTCGAAAACACCTATCGGCACCTGATGCTCCGCCTTCGTCCCCATGACGAGGCGTCCATTTACGCCGTCGATGAAGTCGGCAACCCCACGATCCTCGCCACGTTCACCGTCATCGCCGCGCTTCTGCCGATGGCGTTCGTCTCCGGCTTGATGGGGCCGTACATGCGGCCGATTCCCATCAACGCCTCCATTGCGATGTTTTTTTCTCTGCTCGTCGCCTTTGTCGTGATTCCGTGGTTCTGCCGCACCTGTTACCGCGAGGGGGCGACCGTCAAGGGGGTCGAACATGAGGGGGGAGAAGTCGGTCTGACGGCTAGGATCTATCGGCTGGCGCTGACGCCGCTGTTGCAACGGCCCTTCTTGGCCTATTCGTTCTTGACCCTGGTGGCGCTCCTGCTGGTCGGGTCCTGTTTCATGTTCTATACGCGCCACGTGGCCGTGAAGATGTTGCCGTTCGACAATAAGAGCGAGATTCAGGTCGTGATCGACATGCCGGAAGGGACGACGTTGGAGGAAACCGCCCGTGTGGCGAGGGCGCTCACGTCCTACATCCGCACGGTGCCGGAAGTCCGTGACTATCAAGCCTACGTCGGCACGGCGTCCCCTTTCAACTTCAACGGGTTGGTCCGCCACTATTTTCTTCGGTCGCAGCCGCACGAGGCGGACATTCAGATCAACCTAGCGGCCAAGGATAAGCGGGAAGCCCAAAGCCATGAAATTGCGCGACGGATCCGTCGGCCCATCCAGGACATCGCGCGCCAGTATGGGGCGAACGTCAAAGTCGTCGAAGTGCCGCCGGGCCCTCCCGTTCAGTCCGTGCTGGTGGCGGAGATCTACGGGCCGGATTATCAACGGCAACAGGCTGTGGCGAAGGAGATCCGCGCCTTGTTTGAAACCACACCCGGCGTCATTGACGTGGATGACTCCATCGAAGCTGACCAGGTGAAATATGTGGTGACGGTCGATCGGGTCAAGGCGGCGCTCGCTGGGATCTCAACCGAGGAGGTTGCGCAGACCTTGCGCATGGCGTTGGCGGGAACGGCGGTCGGATCGGTTCATATCCCGCAGGAAAAGCGTCCGGTGCCGATCACCCTGCGCTTTCCCTTGGAAGAACGGACAGGGCTTGAGCACCTGGGAGAGATCGCGTTGCGAACCAAGAGCGGCGGGCTCGTGCAGTTGTCGGAGCTGCTCTCGGTCGAGCAAACGGTTCAAGAGAAATCGATCTACCATAAGAACCAGAAGCCGGTGGTTTATGTCGTGGCCGACGTGGGAGGAGTAGGAGCCGAAAAAGCCGAAAGCCCGGTCTATGGAGTATTGGGCGTCGGAAAGAAGCTGGAAGACTATCAACCGGCCGAAGGTTACCGGATCGAACAATACTATGCCTCGCAACCCTGGTCGGAAGACAGACTCTCGATGAAATGGGACGGCGAATGGCACATCACCTATGAAACATTCCGCGACATGGGGGTCGCGTTCGCCGTGGCGATGTTGCTCATCTATTTGCTGATCGTGGGCCAATTCCAATCGTTTCTTACGCCGTTGATCATCATGGCGCCGATCCCGCTCACGTTGATCGGCATCTTGCCGGGCCATTGGTTGATGGGATCGTATTTTACGGCCACGTCGATGATCGGGTTCATCGCGCTGGCCGGTATCATCGTCCGCAACTCGATTCTGCTGGTCGATTTCATCCAGCTTCAAGAGCGGAGCGGGGTTCCCCCGCTGGATGCGGTGATCACGGCGGGCATCATCAGGACCAGGCCGATTCTGTTGACGGCGGCGGCGCTGATGGTCGGCGCGTTTGTGATCATCCTCGACCCGATTTTTCAGGGGTTGGCGGTCTCGTTGCTGTTCGGTGTGGGGGCGTCCACGTTGCTCACGCTGATCGTGATCCCCGTGCTGTACTACCGTCTGGTAGGGAGAAGAGAAGCGTGGCCCGGGGCCGGGAAACCGACGGCCGAGACCGTCGTGGGAAACGGTGAAGCAACCGTTCATCAGCCGCGCCAAGAAAACGTGCCGGTATGAACCGGCGGCTGTGGCGTTCTGCGACAGACCCCTCAGTTCTTCTGTCGCAGGATTCCCGGCGTGAAGAGATCGTCTTCTCGCCAAGACGGGTCAACCACCGTTAACCCGTTGGAATGTCCCTGTCGGCGGCGCGGCTCATCTCGCCGCGCACGCGGCATGGTTGTTGGGTGAAGGAGCATCCTATGGCACTTCTTCAATGGACGAGGAGGATCACGGGCCGTCGCGTCATTCGTACGACGGCGGTTGCGTGCTTGGTGTTCTTCGGCTTCGTCGCTTCCGGCGGTCGAGTCGTCGGCGCGGAGGAGTCTTCGGGGACCGGGCCTCCTGAACTCCGGCTCAGCTTGCGAGACGCCATTGAAGCGGCGATCGACAACAACGTCAACGTCCGTTTGCTCAAGGAGCGAATCGCCGCCGCGCAGGCTCAGGCCGACGCCAGCCTCGGAGCCCTGCTCCCGAACGTATCCGGATACGTCAACGGCCGAAGCCAGACGGTGAACCTGGCCGCCTTCGGCCTTCCGATGGGTCAATTTGCGAACTTCGGATTGACCCGGAGCGTCACCGAGCCTTTTCAGGTCTATGACGCGCGGGGGACGCTGGTCCAAAACCTGTTCAGTCTCAGCTTGATTCAACGGTGGCGCGCCGCCAAAACGGGCGTGGACGTCGCGTCGCTCGAAGCGGAGGTGACCAAGCGCGACGTCATGGCGACGGTCGGCTTGTTGTACATGGAGGCGTTGCGAGCCGACGAAGCCGTGAAGGCAAGGGAGGCTGACATCGAGCTCAGCCGACAACTGCTCAAGTTGGCGCAAGACCGTAAGGCCGCCGGCATTGCGACCGGATTGGACGTGACCAGAGAAGAAGTCCAATTAGAGAATCATAAACAGCGGCTGCTGGTGTCTCAGAATGAACGGGAAAGCGCGCGGCTCAACCTGCTCCGCGCCCTTGGCATTTCTTTCGACGTGCGATTGACGTTGACCGACGAATTGAAATTGCTGCCCGTCGAATTCCAGCGGCCGGAGGAGGCGCTCGCCGCCGCGCGAGCGCAGCGGTTGGAATTGAAGGCGCAGGAAATACGGCAGAAACTGGCGTCGCTCAGCCTCAGTTCCGTGGCGGGCGAGCGGGTGCCGACGCTCTCGCTCAACGGGGATTATGGATGGATCGGGGTCAAGCCGGAAGACGCGATGGCGACCCATTCGATCGGATTGACGTTCTCGATTCCCATTTTCGACGGAGGTCAGCGGGAGGCCCGCATTTCCGAAACCAAGAGCCGGGTGAGGCAGGAGTTGATCCGTATGAAGGATGTGTCGGATCAAGTGACGTTGGAGGTGCGCAACGCCCTATTGACCCTGGAATCTTCGATTCAGCAGGTCGCCGTTGCTGAGAAGGGCATGGAATTGGCACTAAAGGAACTGGCCTTCGCACGAGATCGGTTTACCGCCGGATTGGGGACCAATATCGACGTGACGAACGCGCAGACCTCTCTGGAGAGGGCGCGGGACAATCAGATCGAGGCGCTTTTCCGGTTCAACGCCTCGCGCATCAACCTGGCTCGAGCCAAGGGAGAGATTGAGAAGCTTTTCTGAAGGCGGTCAACCGTCATGGGTCGGTCGTCACTCGCGGGAGAAAAGGGCGTCACTTGTCAAGCGTCATCCGTCAGACAAAAGAGAAACTTCCCATGGTGGATGGTCGACGCGCGGCGAACAAGGCGGCGCAGGCTTCATGACACTCGGCTGGAAGCGGCTTGGGATGGCGGTGCTCGTGATGGGCTTGGCAACGGGGGCTTATCTTGCGCTCGATCGCTGGATCGGAGACGACGGATTGCCGGATGGCTTGATTCAGGCGAACGGTCGCATCGAAGGCGATCATATCACGGTATCGAGCAAGTTTCCGGGCCGCGTCCGCGAGTTGCTTGCGCGCGAAGGGGCGACGGTTGCGGCCGGCCAGGTACTGATTCGATTGGACGACAGTCAGGCGGACGCCCGTGTTCGGCAGGCGAAACGTGCGGTCGAGGTGTTGGAGGCACAGGTGGAGGCCGCGCATACCCAGCTCGCCGTGTTGAATCTCGAGGTGCCCTTGATGATCGAAGCGGCCCAGGCGCAGGTGGTTCGCGCCCGGGCGCTTTGGGACAAGGCGATCGCGGTGGAACGGGAGGCCAGAAGCGATGCGGAACGATTCCGGCAATTGGCCGACAAAGACCAGGCCTCTCTCCAACAACGTGACCAAGCCCAGATGCGCTGGGACGTGGCGCACAATGAAGTGGCGGCGGCGTTCTCGGGCCTGACGCAGGCGAAGAAGGAGCTGGCGCAAGCGGAGCTCGGATGGAATCGGATCAAGGCCAAGGAGGAAGAGGTGGCCTCCCTCGAGCGGCAGCGAGACCATGCCTACGCGGTCCTCGACGAGGCCGAAAGCGTGCTGAGAGATCTCACCATTACGGCTCCCGCGAGCGGAACGATCACTGCAAGGATGGTCAACGTGGGCGAGGTCGTCGCGGCCGGTTCGCCTCTGCTTGAACTGGTCGATCTTGACCTCCTGTATCTCAAAGTGTACGTGCCGGAAGCGCAGATCGGGAAGGTTCGGCTGGGCTTGCCGGCCCGGATCTATATCGACGCCTTTCCCGACCGTCCGTTTGAGGCCAGCGTTCGCCATATTTCCTCCAAGGCCGAGTTCACGCCGAAGGAAGTCCAGACGCGGGACGAGCGGGTCAAGCTCGTCTATGCCGTCAAACTCTATCTGAACGAGAACCCGGACCGTCGCCTCACGCCAGGCCTCCCGGCCGACGCGGTCATTCGATGGAAAGACGACGTGGCATGGGTGAAACCGCGATAGCGGGTGACGGTCGCGCGGTCGATGATGATAAGGGAAAGACGTGGGATGACGAACGGCGCCTCACATGGGTCGGGCTCACCGGTCATCCGGGTTGCGGGACTTCGCAAACGGTACAAAAAGCACGTGGCCGTCGACGGGATCGACCTCACCGTGAGCAAGGGCGAGATCTACGGCTTGATCGGGCCCGACGGCGCCGGCAAAAGCAGCCTGATGAAGGCTGTCTCCGGCGTGCTGACGTATGACGAGGGCGTCGTCGAAGTGTTCGGGACGACGGTCGATTCGGAACGGGCCGCGGAGCGCATCAAATCGAGGATCGGATTTTTGCCTCAAGGACTCGGTCTGAATCTGTATCAGGAGTTGTCCGTTGAGGAAAACGTCGATTTCTTCGCCGACCTTCACGCGGTCCCGTGCGACGTGCTGGCCGAGCGAAAGGCCGAGCTGCTGGCGATGACCAGACTTGACCGATTCCGTGACCGACCCATGAAACATCTATCCGGCGGGATGAAACAGAAGCTCGGATTGATCTGCGCCCTCATTCATGAACCGGAACTGGCCGTTCTGGATGAGCCGACGACGGGCGTCGATCCCCTGTCACGCCGGGATTTCTGGTCGATTCTGTCCGAACTGGTGCAAGAGAAGGGGATGACGGCGTTGGTCTCCACGGCTTACATGGACGAGGCCGAGCGGTTTCATCATCTGTCCTTTCTCTCGAATGGCAAGGTCTTGGCCTCCGGCACGCCAGCGAACGTGCGGGCGACGGTTCCCGGTTTCGCGGTGACCTTTGAAGCAGCGTCTCAGCTTGAAGCGATCGCCCGATTAAAG
>JAIWOH010000065.1 GCA_020216985.1 Nitrospira sp. | reverse complement strand
CCGGCGGAGCCGCGGCAGCGGCCAAGGATGGAGTTGCGGCATCCAAAGGACCGCGGGCCCCAAAACGATTCCACGGGAGCGTCAGCCTGGACTCGACCCGCGTCGGCCGCGATGCCGGGCGCATTGCCGACGAAGTCATTTCGCATCTTGTCGGCCTGATGGGCTCCAACGTGAAAGTGACGTTAGAAATTGAAGCCGAGCTCCCAAACGGAGCACCAGATAACGTGGTCCGTACCGTGACCGAAAACAGCCGGACGCTGAAGTTCACGAGCCAGGGATTTGAGGAGGAGTAAGCCGTGGCGGCAAGTGCGAAATGCAGCGTCCGCGTTTGAGGTGACGGAAGAATTCAGACCCGTTCTTGATACAGATTCAGGCTGTCGGCAAGAAAAGGAGATTTTTCGAGCCCTTGTTTTGGTGTGAGTCGTTGTTACTCAGTGCTTGGAGGTGTGGCCGGCTGTTTGACCCTGGGCGCCGGATGGGGCGAACGACGCGGCGTGGGCTTCGTGGTCGGGCAGTTTGATGAAGATCATGATCTTGGTATCTTGATTGATCGTAAAGGTTCCTGTTCCTTTTAACAGGTTGTCTCCGGCCGGTTGCAGCTCCACTTCGACTCGCGAAGTTTTCTCGTATCCCCGCTGAATCGTGGCCTTGGCCTTGCCGCCTGCCGTGGACACGGCCTTGTCGTCATGGTCCGCGACGTACAGCACCAACTCTCCGTCCTTGGCGACCAGTTCCAGGTGATAGGGCCCCGCTTCCTGCGCCTGCCCGCCGTGATAGGCCTTCACGGGTTCGACGTGTTTCCTTTTCTCCTGCTTGTGCGCATCCGCCGGCGTTGCGAATACCGCTAGAGCAACAAGAACGAGAAGTCCCGGCACATGTTTCTTCATGGTCGATGCTCCGTCATAGGGGCCGTTAGTGTTTCGGCGAATGATGATGGTGATGATGCTCCTCGTCCGACGAGGAGGCGCCCCCTTTGGGCTGCTGTCCGGTGAAGGCGGTTTTCGGTTTCAGCGGCATGAAACGGGCGGCATAGCCGTCCTGATTCGGCAATTTCAGGAACACGATGACGACCGTCTCCGGCGTCAGGGCGAAAGATCCGGACCCTTTGAGGATGTTGTTGCCGATGGGATGGAGGTGTACCTGCGTTCTGGTCCCTCCCGTCTCAATGGTCGCCTTGGCCAGGCCGCCTTCCACGCTGATTCTGTTGTCGGCGTGGTCCGTGACATACACGGTGAGGTTGCCGTCTTTGGCGACCAGCTCCAGATGGAACGGTCCCGTCATGCGCAACTGCCCGCCATGCGGAGCATCGACAAATTCAAAGTATTCGTCCGTATGCGCCCAACCGAGTGGTGCCGTGGCGAACATTGCCGCGAGGACCAGGCCGGTCATCGTTCTTCTCATGCAAGAGTCTCCTTCACGCCGATCATCGATGAGTCAAGCACACGAGGCGTTCCTCCGGCCTGGGGGCGCCTCTCGTCAGCACATCTTATCCGGTATGGCGGGGAAATTGTCAAAGTCTTCGTAAGAGAATTATGAGATTACTTCAACAAGAGGGCCGTAATCAGTTCAGCCAATTCAGCCGGCTCGACGATGCCTTCGCGGGTCAGGAGCAGCTTGCCGTCGGAAAAGAAGTGGGTGGTGGGGTAGGTCTCGAACGAGTGGGTCCGCTTGATCTCGCGACAACGGCCCGGGACGTGCATCTTGGCCTTGCCGACCTTGATGGAGGGAAATTGGGCTGCGATGCTTTCCAGGATGGGATCATAGGCCTGGCAAGGCTCGCAGGTGGCCAGACCATAAGCCACGACGGCCCCCGAACTGTCGGTAAATTCTTTGTAGTTCTCGTCGTTGACGTCAAGAACGGTGCTCATCTCATGATCGGCGATGCGCGACGTTGGGTCACATGAATTTGCCCAAGCTCAAGGACGCACGGGGTCGAGCCCCGTACGTCCGAGCGGGAGCGCAACGGCACTAATTGAGCTTGGCAAGGGCGTCGAGAATTTCCTTGTCTTCCCGAGCCGTCTTAATTTCCTGCACCTTCACGTAGGCGACCTTGCCGTTCTTGTCGACGATTACGGTCGCGCGCTTGGAGCAGTTCAGCGGCTCAAAGTACAGCCCGTAGGATTTGCAGACGGTCCGATGCATGTCGGCAAGGAGCCGGTGCCGAAGTCCGAGGGAATCGGCCCAAGCCTTGTGTGAGAAGAAGCTGTCGCAACTGATGCCGAACAGCTCGGCATTGGCGGATTCAAACTTGGGGAAATCGTCCGACAAACATTTGTTCTCCCCATGACAGACCGGGCTCCAGTCCAGCGGATAGAAGCACAGCACTACGTTTTTCTTGCCGCGGTAGTCGCTGAGTTTGACGTCTTTCTGATCCTGATCCTTCAACGTAAAATCCGGCGCGGTGTCGCCGACCTTGATTTCCTGCGCTGCATCGCTCATCTCCGGCCCTCCTTTGTAAGCGTCGCTAAATGTTGACGATGTGTGAGATCTAAAATTCCTCCCCGGACAGACCTTGTACCCCGCGTCTTCAAGGGTTGTCAACGGGCCTGAAGGCCTAGAGGGTGGGGCAAGCCGCGTGAAATGAAACAAAGGCGGTGGCGCGAGCCGACTCGTCACCCGATGCGCAGTTCCCGGAATCCGAGCATACGCCCCCCCGGGGCCGCCGTGCGATAGTTGATGATCCGAACGGTACGGCCCAGAGTGGGAAGAAAAAGCTCGGTCCCGACTTTGGGAGAGTGCCCAAGGCGGAGCAATTCGCGGGCCGATTCGGCCAGTAGTTCCCGGGTTGTCTGTTCGGGAAGCCCTTTGTGCTGCCAGGTTTCGAGCTCATCCAAGCCGAATTTGCTCAGTCCCAGCGAATAGGACCACACATGATCCGGTCTCGATGTGTCATCCTGCGTCAGAGTCAGATGATCGTCCAGGACGAATTCGGTGAGGGGCCGGTCTTGCCAATCCGAGGGGTTACGGTAGGCTTGCGTGGTGACGTCATAAGCGGTCCCCTGCGAGAGCAGAGTCAGTCCTCGCGCGAGTCTGGCGGCAAACAGCACCATGTCCGGCGTCTCTCGCGGCGTTGTAACAGGAGGAGCCACGGCGCCCATCAGCTCATGCTCCCACGCCAATTGCTTCATAAGCTCATCCGCGTGGCTGGCCGGCAGGGGCATGACGGCGTAGGCCGACCAGGGGCCATGGGTGGCCTGCCAGGATTCGGGTGCATCCTCTTCGTGGCGAAGCGCCAACGGCCCCCCGTATGTTTGCTCGTACCAGACTTTGATTTCTTCCGCGGAAGGAGCCGTTCCACGGTAGCCAATGAAGTAGAGGGGCGGACGGTTGGCGGAGGGTTTGGGCGTTTTTTTCCGGATTCTCATCGGTACGGGCCTTTGCTTATTTTGTATTTTGTATTTTGTATTTTGTGTCACGTCGTTTGTGCGTGATCAGGAAGAGGCGAGCACGGCGTCATTTCCCCGCCTTTTTGGCTTTGCGCCGGTCTTCGGGATTCAAAAGCCGCTTGCGAAGCCGCAGACTCTTGGGGGTGACCTCCACGAGTTCGTCGGCTCCGATGTATTCCAGCGCGAATTCCAACGTGAGCTCCCGAGGCGGGGTGAGAATCAACGCTTCGTCGGAGCCGGAGGCCCGCATGTTCGTCAGGTGTTTCTCCTTGCACACGTTGACGTCCAAGTCCTCGTCCCGGCTGTTTTGCCCCACGATCATCCCCCGGTAGACTTCGACTCCCGGACCGATGAACAACTCTCCCCGCTCCTGCGCCATGAACAGCGCATAGGCCGTGCTGACGCCGTCCTCAAACGCGCAAAGAGACCCGTGCGGGGTGATGAGCAGGTCTTGTTCCTGCGCCGGCTTATAGTCCTTGAACACGTGGTGCAGAATGACGGTGCCCCGTGTCTTGGCCATGAGGACGTTTTTCAAGCCCATGATGCCGCGAGTGGGAATGTCGTATTCCAAGTGAAGCTCGCCGGCTCCGACGTCGGAATGGATGAGTTTCATGTTTCGCATGGCGCCGCGTCGCTTGCCGATTTCTTCGATCACGGCCCCTTGATAGACGTCCGGCACCTGGACGGTCAATTCTTCGTAGGGCTCCATGAGCCGGTCGCCCTCCCGACGGAGAATGACTTCCGGCTGAGAGACTTGCAGCTCATAGCCTTCCCGTCGCATCTGTTCGATCAAGACGGCGAGGTGCAGCTCGCCGCGTCCGGCCACGAGAAAACGGTCGGCGCTGTCCGTCTCGCCGACCCGCAGCGAAACATTCGTTTCCAGCTCCTTGAACAGCCGTTCCCGCAGGTGACGCGACGTCAAAAACTTGCCTTCCCGCCCCGCGAAAGGACTGTTGTTGACGGAGAAGGTCATTTGCACGGTCGGCTCGTCGATCGTCACGCGGGGAAGGGCGACCGGCTGTTCGGCGTCGGCGATGGTGTCGCCGATGCCGACGTCGTCGAGCCCCGCCACGGCGACAATCTCTCCCGCCTCGGCCCGTTCCGTGTCCACCCGATCGAGACCCGAATAGACCGCGAGGTCGGAGACCTTGCCGGGGAGTTTTGATCCGTCCTTTCCTAGGACCAGCACGTTCTGGCGTCGGGCGATCGAGCCCGATTGAATTTTGCCGATGCCGAGCTTGCCCTTGTACGGATCATGCGCGAGCGCCAGCACCAGGATTTGGAGCGGTGCCCCGGCGTTGACGGTCGGGGCGGGAATCTGTTCCAACACCGTGTCGAGCAGCGGCACAATGTCGCGCCCCGGTTTGTTGACGTCGAGCGTGGCGATTCCTTTGAGGGCGGATGTGTAGACGATCGGAAAGTCGAGTTGCTCGTCGGTGGCGCCCAGGTGCACGAAGAGATCGAATGTTCGGTTGACGACGTCGTCGATCATGGCGTCCGGCCGATCGATCTTGTTGATGACGACGACGGCTTTGTGTCCGAGCGCCAGGGCCTTGCGCAGTACGAAGGTGGTCTGCGGCATGGGGCCTTCCTTGGCGTCGATCAGGAGCAGGACTCCGTCCACCATGCGGAGCGTTCGCTCGACTTCGCCGCCGAAGTCGGCATGGCCGGGCGTGTCGACGATATTGATCTTGACGCCGTTGTACAAGACGCTGGCGTTCTTGGCTCGGATCGTGATGCCGCGTTCGCGCTCTTGGTCCATGGAGTCCATGATGCGCTCGCCCATTTCGTCGATTTTTCGATGGACTCTGGTTTGGCGAAGAACGGCGTCGACGAGCGTGGTCTTGCCGTGATCGACGTGGGCGATGATGGCGACGTTCCGAATATCGTTGCGGCGGTTGTGGGAAACAAATGGTTGCGACATGGAGTTCATCGTTCCGTTGGACAAAAAAAAGACGCCCCACTTATCGGGCGTCGGAGCCAGTATACCGCACGGGCCGGTCTCGCACAAGGTGCTCCGTCCGTCGCGGGCCGTGCGGATCGCTCGATGCCGGCTTCCTGAGCGAACTTGAGTTTTGGAGGGGTGCGTTGTAAGGTGAGAAAGCCGCCTTCGGACGTCACCGTTCCTCCGGGAGTCGCGATTCCATGCCAGGCGATGATCGATTTATAGAAATTCAAGAACGGCCTGGTTCGCGCCGGTACGGGAGACCGCCCGGTTCGGCGAAGAGAGGCCGGCGTTGGTGGCAATTCGCGCTGATCGGGATCTTGGCCTGCGCGATCGCCGGAACCACGACCGTGGGAGGGGTGATCTGGTACTTTTCCCGCGACCTGCCGTCGCTCGATCTCCTCGAAAACTATCAGCCCAGCCTGGTGACGACCGTCTATTCGGACGATCGGCAACCGATCGGCCAGTTCTTCATCGAGCGCCGCATTTTGACGCCGCTGACCCGCATTCCCACACATCTGATCCAAGCCGTGATCGCCACGGAAGACGCCCGATTTTTCGACCATCCGGGGCTGGATTACGTCGGCATGCTGCGCGCGGCATGGACGAACATCCGACACGGCGGGAGGAAGGTCGAAGGGGCCAGCACCATCACGCAACAGTTGGCCCGGTCATTGTTTCTGTCGTCGGAACGCTCGTACGAACGCAAGATCCGCGAACTCATCCTGGCTTATAAAATGGAGGCGGTGACGGGAAAGGAACAGATTCTCGAAACCTATCTGAATCAAATTTACTTCGGCCAAGGGGCTTACGGCGTGGCGTCCGCGGCCCAGTCGTACTTCGGAAAGGATCTCGCCAAACTGACGCTTGCGGAGGCAGCGTTTTTGGCGGGGCTGCCCAAGTCACCCAGCCGGTTCTCGCCGTTTACCGCCTATGAACGTGCGAAAAAACGGCAAGAACACGTGTTGACCCGGATGCAGGAGGCCGGATTCATCACGGCGGCCGAACGGGAAGCCGCCGCCGCCGAAACGCTCGTCTTTCACCGTCCGGGCAATGAGCATTTGGCCCCCTACTTCGTTGAATACGTCCGTCAAGTCCTGATGGCGAAATACGGGGAGACCATGGTGTATAAGGGCGGTCTGCAAGTCCACACGACGTTGAACGTGGCCATGCAGAAGGCGGCGGAAGCGGCGTTCGCCTCGGGGGTTCGCGAGCTTGACAAACGTCAGGGGTGGCGAGGCCCCAAACGAACGGTGGATCTTGGCACGCTCCAGCCCGCACAGCTTGCATCCTACGACAAGCCGCTTCGTCCGGGCGACATCGTCGAAGGGATCGTCGTGAAAGCGGGGAAAGATCATTTCGTGGTCCAAGTGGGAGCGGAGACGGGACGGTTGGCGTTCGATGACATGGCATGGGCCAAGCGGGTGCTGAAAGGACCGGACCCTGCGGTTGATTTCGTGATGGTTTCCAATGTCAGGCAGATTGTCAAGCCCGGCGACATCATCGATGTGGGGGTCAAAAAGGTCGGCAGGGACGGGATTCAGTTGACGCTCGAACAGGTGCCGCTCGTTGAAGGAGGGTTGATCGCGATCGATCCGAGAAGCGGGGCGATTCGCGCCATGGTCGGCGGCGTCGATTTTTCGCGAAGCGAGTACAATCGGGCGGTCCAGGCCCATCGGCAGCCGGGTTCGGCGTTCAAGCCGCTCATCTATGCGACCGCGATGAATCAAGGGTTGAGCCCCGCCACGCAAATTCTCGACGCGCCGGTCGTCTACGAACAGATGGAGGATGATAAGGTTTGGAAGCCGGAAAACTATGAGCGGAAGTTTCACGGTCTGGTGACGTTGCGCGACGCCTTGGCGCACTCGCACAACCTGGCGACGGTGCGGTTGCTCGACAAGGTGGGCGTCAAGAACGTCATCGATTTCGCTCGTTCGGTCGGAGTGACCAGTCCGTTGCCGGCCGATCTTTCCTTGGGGCTGGGGTCATCATCCGTCGGGCTGTTGGAACTGACGGCGGTGTACGGGGTCTTTCTCAACCAAGGCGTTCGCGCGGAACCCTTCGCCATCAAGTCAGTGGTCGATAATACGGGACAGGTCTTGGAAGCGGCGGAGCCGGCGCCGCGCGAGGTCATGACGAAAGAAACGGCCTATCTGATCACCAACATGATGGAAGACGTAGTGCAAAAGGGAACGGGGCAGGCCGCGCGGATCCTGAATCGTCCGATTGCGGGGAAGACCGGGACGACGAACGACTACATCAACGCTTGGTTCATCGGAGGCGTTCCCAACCTGGTGGCCGGCGTGTACGTGGGGTTTGACGATCGCCGCTCGCTCGGGCGCGGCGAAACCGGCGCTCGCGCGGCCCTGCCGATTTGGACGGGGTTCATGAAAGAAGCCCTGAATCGGCTTCCCGTCGTGCCGTTTGAGATTCCCGATGGCGTCACGTTCGTGAAAATCGATGAATCGACCGGTTTCTTGGAGGACGATCATGAGGGCGAGGACTCCGGCGGAGCAGTGGAGCTTTTTGTCAAGGGCAGCGAGCCGACGCAGAGTTCGCGCCGCCGCGTCGATCCGACGGATTTTTACAAGTTGGATCAGATTCCGGAAGGGCAGTCGGCGACCGATGGAAACGACCTGTGACGGTCAGGATCGCGAGTCCTGATACTCCTCGTGCCAGGCCATTTGGATGGCTTCGAGAATCTTTTCGTTGGATTTTTTGGGATCGTCTTTGAATTCCGGCAAGGCCACGACCCAGGCGTGCAGATCGGTAAAACGAACGGTCAGAGGGTCCGTGTCCGGATGTTCTTCAACCAAGCGAATCGCGATGTCTTCGGCATCCTGCCATTTCAGGTTCATCCGCGCCTCATGTCACGTCTGAAAGTTTCTTGCCTTCCAAGCCTCGTTTGAGTGAATCGTCCATCAGGGCGACCGACAGCGGCTTGGCCGTCTGTTCGAGTTCGGCCATGCGGGTCCGAATCGTTCGAACGTCGTCGCCTTCTTTCGCCGAGGCCAGGGCCGATACCGCCGTGCGGACGGCGGTCCGGACGTCATCGGGGACAAGATGGCCGCCTTCCGAGAGGGACTTCTCCGTCGCGGCGAGCAACGAGCCGGCGTCGAGCCTCGCTTCGATGAGCTTGCGGGAGGCGACGTCTTCTTTGGCGAATTTGAACGACTCCTCGATCATCCGCTCCACTTCGGTCTCCGACAGGCCGTAGGAGGGTTTGACCTCGATCGACTGTTGCCGGCCGGTTCGCATGTCCTTCGCGGTGACGTGCAGAATGCCGTTGGCGTCGATCAAGAACGTGACTTCGATGCGGGGCACGCCGGCCGGCAGCGGCGGGACTTTGAGCCGGAAGCGGGCGAGGCTGCGATTGTCTTTCGCCAACTCTCGCTCGCCCTGAAGAATGTGGATGTCCACGCCGGTCTGGCCGTCTGCGTACGTGGTGAACATTTCTTTGGCGCTGGCCGGGATCGTCGTATTGCGGGGGATCAAACAACTCATGACGCCGCCCATCGTCTCGATGCCGAGGGACAGCGGCGTGACGTCGAGCAGCAGCATGTCGGTGGTGCCCCCGCTCAGAATGTCCGCTTGGACCGCCGCTCCGAGCGCTACGACTTCATCGGGATTGAGATGACAGTGCGGCTGTTTGCCGAACAGTTCCTGCACACGACGCCTGACCAGGGGCATGCGGGTCGATCCGCCGACCAGCACCACTTCGTCGATCTGCTCGGGGGCGAGTCCCGCGTCTTTGAGCGCCGACCGACAGGGAGCCAGCGTGCGCTCGATGATGTCTGCGACTAATGATTCGAGCTGGTCGCGTGTCAGCTCCCTGGTGAAGCGGCCCCGCCCGCCGGGCAGCTCGACGGTGAGCAGCGTCTTCAGTTCGTCCGATAATCGGATCTTGGCCCGTTCCGCTTCTAGGCGGAGGCCCTGCATGTGATCGGGGTAGGAGCCAAGGTCGAGGCCGTAAGCGGAGCGGATTTCGTCGAGCAGCAGGTTGGCGATCCGGCGGTCGATGTCGTCGCCGCCCAAGTGGGTGTCGCCGTTCGTGGCCAGGACTTCGAAAATGCCCTGTTTCAGCTTGAGGATCGAGATGTCGAACGTGCCGCCCCCGAAATCGTACACGGCGATCGTTCCCTGCGTTTTTTCCTGAAGGCCGTAGGCGAGCGAGGCGGCGGTCGGTTCATTGATGATCCGCAACACTTCCAGCCCGGCGATCAGGCCGGCGTCTTTAGTGGCTTGGCGCTGGCTGTCGTTGAAATAGGCCGGGACGGTGATCACCGCCTTGGTGATGTTTTCCTCCAGGTAAGCTTCGGCCCGCCGTTTGAGTTCTTTCAGAATCATCGCGGAGATCTGCGGGGGAGAATAGGTTTTGCCGTTCAGTTTGATGCGGATGACGCCGCCCTGCTCGGTCAGTGTGTAGGGGAAATAGGCCAATTCGCCCTGCACGTCGGCAAGGCCTTTGCCCATGAATCGTTTGATGGAATAGACGGTTCGGTCGGGGTTGCGCAGCAGATGTTCTTTGGCTTCGTCGCCGACGAGCAGACCGTGATCCGTCATCGCGACGACGGAGGGCACCATGGTCCGTCCGTCGGCGCCGGGGATGACGCGGGGAACTCCCTTGTCCATGTATGCGACAAGCGAGTTGGTCGTGCCGAGATCGATG
>JAIWOH010000073.1 GCA_020216985.1 Nitrospira sp. | reverse complement strand
TGGAGACGGAATTGGGGCGGATCCATCAGTTGATGGGCGAGACGACGCAACTGGAGACCCCGCTCACGCAAAAGCTGGCGTCCTTCAGCAAGGCGCTGACGGTGGCCATCCTCGGCTTGGCTGCGCTCACCTTCCTGCTGGGCCTGTGGCGAGGACAGGAGGCCAAGGAGATTTTCATGGCGGCGGTGGCGCTGGCGGTGGGTGCGATTCCCGAAGGGTTGCCGGCCGCGGTTACGATCACACTGGCGATCGGTGTGAGCCGCATGGCGAAGCGCAACGCCATCATCCGTAAATTGCCGGCTGTCGAAACCTTGGGCAGCACCACCGTCATTTGTTCGGATAAGACCGGCACGTTGACGAAAAATGAAATGACGGTCCAGGCCCTGTGGGTCGGTGGGCGGTCGTTCGAGGTCGAAGGTGCCGGCTATGAGTCGGTCGGAGCAATACAGGAGGAGGGAAGCGATCAGTCAGTGCCGCTCTCTCCCGCGGTGATCGACCTGTTGACGGCAGGGGCTCTCTGTAACGACGCCCAACATGTGGAGCGGGACGGGCGATGGGCGATCATCGGGGATCCGACGGAAGGAGCGCTCCTGGTGGCGGCCAGGAAGGCCGGTCTTGACCCCGCGCAGCTCAACGAGTCGCGGCCTCGCCTCGATGCGATTCCGTTTGAATCGGAGCGGCAATTCATGGCGACGCTTCATCGCGTGGAAGCGCCGGCGACAGAGGAGCTCCGACAATCTGTCGTCTACCTCAAAGGAGCCGTCGAAAAACTGGTGCCGCTGTGCGACCGCCTGCTGGAGCTTGATGGCGCAGAACGGCCGTTCGATCCGTCGATCGTGCTGGAGCAGGTCGAGCGGTTCGCCGCGAAAGGCCTGCGCGTCCTCGCCTTTGCCCGCAAGGCGATGCCGGCGGCAGCGTCGCTGACCGAACAAGAGGTGAAAGGAGGCCTGACGTTGTTGGGGCTTCAGGCCATGATCGATCCGCCACGGCCGGAGGCCATTGCAGCAGTGCGGGCCTGTCAACAGGCCGGTATCGCCGTCAAGATGATCACGGGCGACCATGCGGTGACAGCTAAGGCCATCGCGGGGCAAATCGGACTAAATGGCCGGAAAGGTTCGGATGGGAGAGCGTTGATCGTGATGACCGGCCAAGAATTGGCCGCGACCCCGCAAGAGCGGCTTCCTGATGCGGCGGAGCGTACCGCGGTCTTTGCGCGAGTGTCGCCGGAGCAAAAGTTGCGCTTGGTGGAGGCGTTGCAGGCGCGCGCGCATGTGGTCGCCATGACCGGCGACGGAGTGAACGATGCTCCGGCGCTGAAACAGGCGAACATCGGTGTGGCGATGGGACGAGGTGGGACCGAAGTCGCCAAAGAGGCCGCGGATATGGTGCTGACCGACGACAATTTCGCGTCGATCGAAGCGGCGGTGGAGGAAGGGCGGTGCGTCTTCGACAACCTGACCAAGTTCATCGTCTGGACCCTGCCGACCAACATGGGGGAAGGATTTGTCTTGCTGGCGGCGATCGCGCTCGGGACCGTGCTGCCGATCCTCCCGGTTCAGATTCTCTGGATCAACATGACGACGGCGGTGGCGCTCGGCTTGATGTTGGCTTTCGAACCCAAGGAGCCGGGCATCATGACGCGCCCGCCTCGCGACCCCAATCAGCCGATTCTGACCGGGGTATTGATCGAGCGGGTCATCATCGTGTCGATTCTGTTGTTGGCCGGCGCCTATGGAGTGTTTCTCTGGGAACTCGATCGGACCGATTCCATCATGGCGGCCCGCACGACGGCGGTGAACGTGTTCGTGATGGTGGAGTTGTTCTATCTCTTCAATTGCCGGTCGCTGGAGCACAGCATGTTTTATGTCGGAGTGTTCAGCAATCCGTGGATTTGGGTCGGCGTGATTGCCATGACCGTTCTGCAACTGCTGCTGACCTATGTGCCGGTGATGAATCGCTTGTTCCACACGGTTCCGATCGACGGGACCGCCTGGGCGTTGGTGCTGGTGGTCGCCCTCGTCGGGTACGGAGTGGTCGAAGTCGAAACCTGGTTGCGCAAAAAGTGGAAACGGCGTGATCGATTGAGTGAAGCGGCGCGAGGTCGCGCGGCGTAACCAGGCAGTAGGGAGTCTCGGCGGAAACCCGCTTTTTGCCTTTGGTGTCGCTTGACAGGCCGCCTCAACGCTAGGGCAACCAGTCAGCCGAGCTTCCCGCAAAAAAAGGAGCCGGAGATGGACCCGCTGTTGCTGTTGGGAATTCTGGCCTTTGTCATCGGATTCGCCGGGGTGTTGGTCCTGATCAAGGGGAAGCGTAAGAGTGGCTCGTGAAGGAGACGTCTCTGCGTTTCCGCCCCGCTGTTCCTTCTGCACCATACGGGGTTGTGTTTGACGACGATCCGATCGTTCCTGAAATCCACGCCTCGGAGGTGCCGAAGAATTTTTGTCTTGACCGTTCTCGGCATCGGTTTATGGTTCTCTGATTCGTGGTGTCATGCCGAAAAGCCGGGTCCGCAGCTTCCGGTCTGGATGATCCGATCTGCGCCGGGGTCGCCGGCCGACCCGTCTCATTCCATCTCAGCGACCGGCAGGGCGCCGGATCCGGGTCTGAATCAGCAGCTTGCCGTCGCCGATACGCCGCGAACCATCGAACGGGTGTCGGGCGAAGAGAAGGGGCCCCGTATCCCGGAGCCGATGGTGTTCGATCTCGTCCGCCCACTGGGTGCCCTGAAAGGCGAGGTGGAGATCAACACGTTAGGGATGGTTCCCCTTTCGCGCAAAATCGGAAAGGTGGACGGGGCGACCGACCCGCTGGGGCTGGTGCGGCGCAGTCCGGATCGACAGGGGGTGGAGTGGGCGCCGGAAATCGAATATGTGCTGATGGACGGGCTCGCCGTCGAGTTCGAGCTGCCGATGGAAACCCTTTCCGTCGAAGCCTATAAGGTGGCTGCCCAGGCGACCTTCGGGACCCTCTTCCATCACCGATTCATCCACGGGGCGCAAGTCATTGCCCAGTACAATACTGATCCCCGATTTTGGACCACGACGTGGCTATATCTGGCCGGTGCTCGGTTCGACGAGACCTGGAGTGGTTTCGGCATGTTTGGCCCCCGCTTCGAGCATGGAGAGACAGTCAATGGGTTTCATAAGGAGTTTCTCGGCAACGTGGCGCTGTTTGCCGACGTCACGGATCGATTCGTAGTAGGGGTGGAAACTAATTTCGCGCAGGTGTTCGGCGGCCATTCGACCTTGTTGGTGATGCCGCAGGTCCATTATGAAGTGGATTTTCATTGGATGGTTCAGGCGGGGATCGGTGTGCGGATCACCAACGATTTGACGATTCCGGTCATCGGCTTCCGCCTCATACGCGAATTCTGACCCGATCGTGTCTTGCCTCGTGTGTCGCAGTTGCGGAGTTGCTGAACGGGCCTCGAGAAGAGGAGGGTCGTGTGTTCGGGGAGATGGTGAGTCGCAAGGCCCTCGGAAAAACATGTGAACTTCGCGGGGGAAATATGCTATCGAATGAAGGGTTTCGTGCGTCTGCAGGCAAGGATTAATCAAAAAGATCTCAGCATAGAGGGAGGCCATGAATCGGAGAAGAGCGATTTCATTATGGGCGATCGGCATCGTCGGGGTGGCAGTCTTGTTGGCCGGATCGGCCTACGCGGATCAACAGGACGCGAAACAAGGTGAGAAACAGCCTGAACCAGTTCGAGATTGTCGGTTCGGCCAAAGCGACAATCGGAGGACCAGTGAGGCGTTTCCCTCCGACGACGTGTTTCGCCCGCTCATGGCCGATCCGAAACAGCCGCAGTTCTTTGCGATCTGGCAGCATTTCCGCCCGCGCAACGGCGGATCGTCTTTCAATTGGGGCTCGGTGGCCATCGGCGAAAACTTCGGCTTTTATACGAGGCGGCAAGGGTGCGACGGTTGGCAGGTGGGGCTGTTGACGGGCATCTTTGCCCAGTTCAATTTGGATCAGAAGAACGCCGAGTTGATGAACACCGATTTCAACGTGGGCATCCCCCTGTCCTGGCGATCGGGGAATTGGTCGGCGCGACTGCGGTATTATCACCAGAGCAGTCACTTGGGCGATGAATTCTTGGAGAGGAACCAAGGAACAGGGTTTCGGCGGCTGACCATCTCGTTCGAGGAGGTGGACGGGATTCTGTCTTATGATTACCGGTGGCTGCGCCTGTATGGAGGAGGCGGCGTTCTCGTGCATCGTGAACCGGATACGGTGGATCGGTTGCGGCTTCAGTGGGGATTCGAGGCGCGAGCCCCCTCGCTGGCCATGCCGGGGCCGTTCACGTTCCTGAACCGTCTGGCGGTGACGCCCCTGCTGTCCGCCGACTTCAAGTCGCTGGAGCAACACGGTTGGCTCATCGACACCAGCGTGCTCGGCGGGTTCGAATGGTCTCGACCGGATTCGCAACGGCGGTTTCGGATTATGGCCGCTTATTATTACGGCCACAATCCGTACGGACAGTTTTTTATCAATCAAAAGATCGAAGCGATCGGCGTGGGAGGCTACTTTATCTTTTAGGTGTTGAATCGGGGGTGGATACCATGAAACCAACAGGAGGGATGCCGCCGATGAACAACAAAGTCTCCTTCTCCATTTGGTATATCTTCCTTGCCATCATGGCCGTGGTGTTGGTGCACGACCTTATCGTGGCCATGAACAAGGTCGAAGAGGTTCCCTACAGCCAGTTCAAAAAATGGGTGAAGGAGGGCAAGGTGGCGGAGGTGGCGGTCACCAGCCACATGCTTACGGGAAAGCTGAAGCCGCAAGGGGAAGAAAAGGTCGGACAGTTGTTCACGACGGTGCGCGTCGAGGACCCCGATCTGGTGCGCGAGCTCAACGCTCATGGCGTCGAGTTTGCCGGCGTGATTGAAAGTACGTTCTGGCGCGATCTTCTGTCGTGGATCGTGCCGGTTGCACTTTTTGTTGGGATTTGGATGTTCATTCTTCGCCGAATGGGCCAGGCCCAGGGCGGGTTCATGCAGGTGGGCCAGTCCAAAGCGAAGATATACATGGAGAAGGACATCAAGGTGCGGTTTTCCGACGTCGCCGGCGTGGACGAGGCGAAAGAAGAGTTGCGCGAGGTGATCGAGTTCCTCAAGACTCCCGAGAAGTTCACGAAACTGGGCGGGAAAATCCCGAAGGGGATTCTGCTGGTCGGCCCGCCGGGAACCGGGAAAACGTTGCTGGCCAAGGCGGTGGCGGGAGAAGCGGGCGTGCCGTTTTTCAGCATCAGCGGGTCGGAGTTCGTTGAAATGTTCGTGGGCGTCGGCGCCGCCCGTGTGCGGGATCTCTTCGAGCAAGCCAAGACGAAAGCGCCCTGCATCATTTTTATCGATGAGCTCGACGCGCTGGGGAAGGCGCGCGGCATGGGACCGATGGCGCACGAAGAGCGGGAACAGACGTTGAACCAGCTCCTGGTCGAAATGGACGGCTTCGACCCCCGCGTCGGCGTGATCCTCATGGCGGCGACCAATCGGCCGGAGATTTTGGACCCGGCGCTGCTCCGCGCGGGCCGGTTCGATCGCCATGTGACGGTCGATCGTCCGGACAAGCTCGGCCGCCTGGCTATCTTGCGCGTGCATGCCAAACAGGTGGCGTTGGGCGCCGACGCCGATCTGGATGCCGTGGCGGCCATGACGCCGGGATTTTCGGGAGCCGATTTGGCGAACGTCATCAACGAGGCGGCATTGTTGTCCGTGCGGCGTGGCAAGGACAAGGTCGGGGCGTCCGAATTGCAGGAGGCGGTGGAGCGCGTCATCGCCGGGTTGGAAAAGAAGAATCGTGTGCTCAATAAAATGGAGAAGGAACGAGTCGCCTATCATGAGACGGGCCATGCCTTGGTCGCCTTGTCTGTCCCGGGAGCGGACCAGGTCCAGAAAATTTCGATCATTCCTCGCGGCGTCGCCGCGCTGGGCTACACGCTTCAACTTCCCACGGAAGACCGGTTTCTCATGACCAAGTCCGAACTTGAGAATAAGATCGCCGTTCTGTTGGGCGGTCGGATCGCTGAGGAATTGACTTTCGGCGAAGCCTCGACCGGCGCGCAAAACGATCTGGTGAAGGCCACGGACATCGCCAAGAGCATGGTCAAGGCCTACGGCATGAGCGACAAACTGGGGACCATTGCGCTGGAGCGAGATCGGCAGCCGCAGTTTCTCCAGATCTCGGTGGGATCCGAGAAAGGCGATTATTCCGAGCAGACGGCCAGGGAGATCGATTGCGAGGTGCGCCGCATCGTCGATGAACAGTATGAGCGGGTGAAACGGCTACTGGAAGCGAAAAAAGCTGCCTTGCAACAGGGGGCGAAGCTCTTGTTGGAGCGGGAAGTGATCAGCGGACCGGATCTCCAAGCCATTATGGAGAAAGTATGAGCGGGCCTCCGAGGTTTGGTCAACCAACGTCTCGGCGATGGCTGCCACATCGATCAGAAAATCCGTTTGTCTGTCCTGGACCATGCCCATGGACCAGGCGATGGACCATGCCAACGGACCATGCCGGTTGATCAGCAGACCAGTATTTCCGTGAGCGGCAACGTGGTACAGTGCCGGGGAGCCTGGACCTTGTCGAATCTGAACGACCTGGAACGCCGCATTGAGCGGCTTCGGTGGCCCGCGGCATCGGAGGTGATCTGTGACGTCGGCGAGGTGACCGCCATGGATACGGGCGGGGCGTTGTTGTTGCAGCGGATCGAGAACGATCTCGTTCGCAGGGAGAAGGCCGTTTCGGTCCGAGGGCTCAAGCCGGAGTTCGCCGAGCTGGTTCGGATGGTCCAAGCGAAGACGCGGCTCAACCACGCTTCCCCGGCTCAACAGGCCGGATGGGAGAAGCCGCCGCTTCAATCCGTCAAGATTAAAACGGACGGGGTGATTCGCGCACTCGCCTTTTTGGGAGAGACGACCGTCGCCATCGGCCAATCCCTTCTGCAGCCTCGGCTGATCCGATGGCGGGCCATGCTCCGCGTCGTGGAATTCGACGGTGTGCGCGCCTTGCCGATCACCGGCCTGTTGACGTTTCTTGTCGGCGTCGTGATCGCGTACCAGGGGGCCGAGCAATTGCGCAAATTCGGCACCAACATCTTCATCGTCGACCTGGTCGGCATTTCGCTGCTCAGGGAGATCGCACCGTTGATCGTGGCGATCCTGATCGCCGGCCGATCGGGGTCGGCCTATGCCGCCGAGATCGGGACGATGAAGGTGACGGAAGAATTGGATGCGGTCCGCACGCTCGGCATCTCGCCGATCAATCTGCTGGTGTTGCCCAGGACATTCGCCCTGGTGCTCACGTTGCCGCTGCTCACGGTCTATGCGGACATCCTCGGCGTCTTTGGGGGCATGCTCATTGCGTCGGGCCAACTGAACGTCAGCTTCGCCGAATTTCTTGATCGGTTCGATGAAGCGGTCGCGGTGCGGCATTTGTTGATCGGCCTCGCGAAGGCGCCGTTCTTCGCCGTCATTATCGCGCTGGTCGGTTGTTATCAGGGGTTTCAGATCAGAGGGGGCGTGGACGACGTGGGGAGACACACGACGATCAGCGTTGTGCAGAGCATTTTTCTAGTCATCGTGTTCGATGCCATTTGCAGCGTCGTGACGAGTTGGTGGGACCTCTAAGATGCCATCCACCGCTCCAGCCGGGACGCCGGTCATCGAGGTCAGCCACGTCTCGACCAAGTTCGGGAAAGCCGTCGTCCATCAAGACGTGAGCCTGACGATCAATCAGGGAGAAGTGTTCGTCATCGCGGGGGGCAACGGCTGCGGGAAGTCCACCCTGCTGCGGGAGATTCTCGGGCTCACGACTCCTTCGAGCGGAACCATTCGTTTGTTTGGGGTCGATAGCCGGCAACTCGATGTGAGCAACGGCGGGGGGATCCACCGTCGATTCGGCGTGATGTTTCAGCACGGCGCGCTCTTCAGCTCCCTGACGCTGGCGGAGAATGTGGCCGTGCCCTTGCGGGAGCACACGAATCTGCGTCCCAAACTGATTCGAGAGATCGTCGAGATCAAGATCGCGATGGTGGGATTGCCCCCCGACAGTGCAGGCAAGTATCCCAACGAGCTGAGCGGCGGCATGAGACGGCGGGCCGCGCTGGCGCGGGCCATCGTGATGGACCCCGAATTGGTCTTCTTGGACGAGCCGACCGCCGGATTGGACCCGATCATCGCGGCGGGATTCGACGACCTGGTCCTCTCCTTGAAAACGCATTTGGGGCTGACGGTGGTCATGGTCACGCACGACCTTGACTCCCTCTGGCGGATCTCCACGCGCGTGGCGGTGTTGGGCGACGGTCGGGTGTTGGGCGTCGGGACCATGCAGGAACTGTCTCAGTCGGATGATCCGATCATCCGTGAATATTTCCACGGCCCGCGCGGGCGGGCGGCCCACGAACAGGCCATGTGGAATCAACTGAAGGCCGGCAACTGAGCACTCCCAACCGAGAACGGCATGTCCGACGTTCCTGATGCCGGAGTCGTGCGAGTCACGAGGGACAAGCTGATTGCAGGCGGGGAAATTAGATGGAACCGAAGGTCAACTATATTCTCGTCGGTTCGTTCGTGGCGATTCTCGGCGCCGCGGCTCTGATCGGCATCCTGTGGCTGGGGAAGATGGACTACCGGGGGGTGTACGACCGGTACGAAGCCTATTTTCGGGAATCGGTGGCCGGCTTGAGCGAGGATTCCACCGTCAAATATCGCGGCGTCGATGTCGGCCGGGTGCGGAGCATCTCGCTTAATCCCGACAATCCGGAAGAGGTTCGGTTGATCTTAGACATCGTCAGGGGGACGCCGATCAAAACCGACACGGTCGCCGTGCTCGAAACGCAGGGATTGACCGGCCTGGCCACGATCAATCTGACCGGTGGCAGTAAGGAAGCCCCCCCGCTAGTTGCATTGGAGGGGCAGGAATATCCCGTCATCAAGACCGGGCCCTCGCCATTGTTCTTCCGATTGGATGAGGCGATTTCCCGTCTCTTGTCCGACAAGGGGCTGACGAATTTGCTGGCGAGTTTGGAATCGTTGGCCAAGGGCGCGTCGGAAACATTGGACGAAGAGAATCGTCTGGCCGTGAAGCGGACGATCAAAGAATTGTCGGAAATCGTTCATTCCATCGCGGTGCACAGGGGGGAAGTTGAAACCACCTTGCACGACGCATCCCAAAGCGCGGAACATCTGGTCAAGGTGACCACGTTGCTCCATGAGGAGGTGCCGATGCTGGTGGCGCGCATCAACCAAAGCGCCGCGTCGTTCAGCGCGATGACGGAGGAGCTGGCCAAAACCAGTCGGTCGGTGCATGCCATTGTTGATGAAAATCGGACGGAATTGGAGCGTTTCTCCAAGCAGACGTTGCCCGAGGCGGCCATGCTGGTGACGGAATTGAGACAATTGGCGAACATCCTGACCCGTGTGGCTCAAGATTTGGAGCGGGAGCCCAATGCCCTGGTGTTCGGCAAGACCCCCCCCCGCCGCGGTCCGGGGGAATAGCGTGCCCGAGGCGATCGTGGTCGGTGTAGCGGGACGGCGGAGTTGGGAAAGGCCCATCGTGACATGATGAACGGAGGAGGAACCCTGTCGATGACGCGGCGGATGGCGCACGTGATCGGAAGCGCATGGCTTATGCTGACGCTGGGCGGCTGTTTGGCCCCTCAGACGGCGACCGAGCCGGCGCACACCTATCGGCTGAGTGTGGACCAGAATCGGGAGGTTCGCCGACCTGCCGCTGACGCTCCTCTCCTGTTCGTGGGGACACCCCAAGCCGAGCCTGGCTATGACACGACCAAGATGGCGTATGTGAAACGGCCCTACGAGGTCGAATACTATGCCGTGAATCAATGGGCGGAGCAGCCGACGCGCATGGTCGGGTCTTTACTGATTCAGTTCTTGGGAACGACGGGGCAGTGGCGCGCCGTGGTGCCCTGGCCGTCCGCCATTCACGGCGATCTGAGGCTGGATTCGTATGGATTCGCCGTTCAGCAGGAGTTCAC
>JAIWOH010000072.1 GCA_020216985.1 Nitrospira sp. | reverse complement strand
GTTGTGGAACGAGGCAGTCACGTTGGCGCGGAAAGGCGTGGCCGATCATGTCACCGGCGTCAACCTTTCGCCGCTGAAAGACCTGCTCGCCGCCGCGCAGGCGGCCGGGGTGCCCATCTGGGTGTGCGGGGCGTGCGCCGTGGCCAGGCAAATCGGCGAGGCGGATCTGGTCAAGGGAGCTTCCATCAAGGCGATGCCGGATTACATCAAGGCGGTGGCCGAACGGGACAAGGTCGTGGCGTTCTGATTCGTGCGGTGTGAGAGGAGGCGCCTCGTATGGAATCCGACGAACACGCGATTGGAAAGCCGAAAAAACGAGGCGATTCACCAGACTTGACGGCCCATTTGAAGGACGATTTGGCGGACATCAAGGACCTCCTGCATCCGGCCCAATCTCCGGAAGCGAGCGAGCTGGAAACGATTCCGACGAGGATGCCCCGGGAGGGGGACGGCTATTCACTCTTGCCCGCAAGACTTCCCGTAGAGGCGCTGAAACCGATCGGTGATCCCGCCGGTTCCCTTACAGAAGAAGATCTGCGGTTGATCAACACGAGAAGGGGGCTTTTTCTGCTCCTGCGGAACCGCAACATCGATCTTCAGGACGTCCGCAAGAGACTTCTGTACGAGCATGAGTTGGAGCAACTGCAAGTGGAATTGGTGAAGCTGCAACGATGGGTTCAGCGGACGGGAGAACGCATCGCGATTTTGGTGGAGGGGCGGGATGCGGCCGGCAAGGGGGGAACCATTCGGCGATTTACCGAACATCTGAATCCCCGCGCGATGCGCGTCGTGGCTTTGCCGAAGCCGACCGATGAAGAACGGGGCCAATGGTACTTCCAGCGATACATTCGCCAGTTGCCGAACAGAGGCGAAATCGTCTTCTTCGATCGAAGCTGGTACAACCGGGCCGTGGTCGAACCGGTGATGGGGTTTTGCACCAAGAAAGAACATCAGCGGTTCCTCCAGCAGGTTCCGGAATTCGAGCATATGCTCTACGAAGACGGCGTGATTCTCATCAAATTTTGGTTCTCGATCTCCAAGGACGAACAGGCCAGACGTTTTGAGGCGAGGCGCCAAAATCCGCTCAAACAGTGGAAACTCAGTCCGGTCGATGAGAAGGCGCAGGAGCTGTGGGACGCTTATACCCGTTGCAAAGAAGAAATGTTCAGCAAAACCCATACGACGTTCAGCCCCTGGATCATCGTAAAGGCCAACGACAAGCAGGCGGCTCGGCTTGAAAGTCTTCGCTACGTTCTGAATCTGTTGCCTTATCAAGGGAAAGAGGACGCGCGGGTCCGGTTGGCGCCCGATCCGAACGTGGTCGTTCGGTTTCACCGCAAGATGGTGGAATTGGATTTGTAACGGAGGCGTGTTGAGCGATGCCTCCTCCCGGAGTGAATCCTTTTGAGCCGATCGGTCTCCAATAGCCTGTCACATGCGGAGGTGCTTCTCAGTCCGGATGGGCCGGGCCGGGATTCCGCAGAGGGAGGGGGTTGTTGCGATGAGTAAAGGATTTGTAGCCGCTGTTGCGATGGTTGCTATGGGATCTATCGGGAGCATGACGCCGATGGCCATCGGCGGAGAGCCGGCAAGTCCGGCCATGGGATATGAGATTCACGTCCAGGCGCCGCACATGATGCCGGATGGGACACCGGGCGGGCCGTTTCATCATTATTGTAAGGGCATTTCCGACAAGATTCTTCAGTGTCTCTTGTTCGAATCCACCGATCCCAAAGCACCGCTCGTCGGGGTGGAGTATTTCGTCGCCAAGGATCTGACGAGAAAGTTGCCGGCCATCCAGTGGCATCGCTATTTTCACGATCACAAGGTCGAGATTGCGACGGGTCGCGTGAAAGTCCTGGATATGCCCGATGATCAGGCGGCCAAGGTGGCGGAGGCTGCGGCCCAAACGGATGGGGTGATTTATCATCTCTGGCAACATGGCCAGGAATTTCCGGATGGCACCGTGACCTATCCTCAGTCATTGGGCCATAAGTTCCCCGGCTACACGGACAAGTAAGAAAACAGATGGTCGGGTGGGCCGGCTTGCCGAAAACGGGAGGCCGGTCCTCCTCTGCAGGTGGTCATGGGAAAGCGCGTGATGAGGCCAGAACGATGAGCATTCATCTCCCGGCGACGGTGCTCGTGATGACGGTCGGCGCGATGACGATCGGAATGACCGACCTTGAAGCCTTTGGCGCGGACGAAACAGTGTTGAGGCCGCGGGTGCCGGCGGATCAAATCGATCAAGTCAGAACATGGACCAATCCTCTTCCGGCGACCGAAGAAATGATCGAAAAGGGCAAGCAACTGTTTCATGGCAAGGCCTTCTGCGTGACCTGCCATGGGAAAGACGGCAAGGGATTAGGCGGCGACATCGAGCCGGGAACGGTGAAGGGGCCGTTGCCTCGTGACTTTACCGACAAAGAGTGGCAGGCCGCACGGACTGATGGAGAGCTGTTTTGGATTTTGAAGAACGGCAGCAAGGGGACGGCGATGGCACCGTTTGTTCCGCTCATTTTGACGGAAGAGGAAGCCTGGCTGGTGTTGCGCTACGTGCGGTCGTTTGCGATGAACGGGCAAGGAGCAACGCCGTGACGCGTGGGCTGCTTTTCATGCTGGCGGCAATGATCGTGTGTGCGTCGTCTCCGGCGGACGCCGAACGGCATATGATGCGACCGAGAGTGCCGTCCGATAAATTAGCCGAGGCGCGGTCGCTCAAAAACCCGTTGCCCTTCTCTCCCGAGATCATCGAGCAAGGCAGGGCGATTTATCACGGCAAAGGCACCTGCTTCAATTGTCACGGCGTTGACGGAAACGGCAATGGCCCGGCAGCCGCCCAGTTGAACCCCCCGCCCAGGAACTTCCGGCACCATGGATTTTGGAGACACCGCACGGAGGGAGAGATTTTTTGGGTGATCAAACATGGTTCGCCAGGCACGGCCATGGTCGGATTCGGCTCTATGCTGTCCGACGAGGAAATTTGGAGCGTGATTCAGTATGAGCGGACTTTTGCCGCCGGACACGGTCGCCGAGGTATGGGGCCTAGAGAGGGAATAGGGCCGAGAATGGGCCCTCGCCATAAGGCCGAAAGTCCTCACGATCGAGAAGACCCCGCAGATGAGTGACGGAATTGATGTCGCCTAGTTCGGCCTCCTCCACGTCAATGACAAACGCCGACGCCAAAATTGATCTTCTGACAAACATGCCCCAACAATCCCGCCACAGGGTTGGTTGATACCCCATCGTTCGTGCGTATGTATGCGCGCGGTCCGACTATCTGCTGCCAGCCTGTAGAGATGCGTGCTTAATTCTGATCCTCGCAATGCGACGCGTGTAAATTGTGGGGATGTAAGGGGTGCAATGACGATTCGCGGGTTTCGCGAAATGGCAGTGCGGTTCTTCATTGAGGAGTTCGGGGCAGCAGACGCGATTTGTTCAGAGGCTTCTTGCGGCACCGAACATGCAGAGACCTCCAAGGGGGGGGGGGAAATCGAGGAGACAGCCGGGAAAACATAGGGTCAGCTCGATAGTGCTCTTTTCTACCCACCACACACAAGCAAGCACGCCTTCTTGGCCGACGACGGAAAGCACGGGACTGGATGCGTAACCGTATGATGGGAGACGGACAAATGGCGAATTCGGTCATAGAACGTCAGAAGAGCCCGTTGAATCATCCTCAACCGTCTGTGCAGCCGAGTCAGAGCCTGACGTGGACTCGGTTGCTCGTACTGTTGACGTATATCGCGGCTGTCGGGGTTGCTATCGCGGTCGGCCCTCTTCCCATAAGTCCAAACGGTGATCTGGTTGTGTCATCGCTCATGATGGCGGCGGCTATCGCAAGCCGCCGTGGTTGTCATACGTCGGAGGAAGCAGACGTTTGCAGCCAAGGGATCAGGTGTTCCACCATCAAAGCAACGAGACCATTCCCCTTCCCCAGCCCCTCCCTTCAGAATCATCAAAAAACTGCGTGGTCACGAATAGCCCCGGAGCGGGCCTGCTCACGGCTGAAATCAAGCCGAAAGGTCCGGTTTTTCACGTGACCGGACGCATGGCGTGATCTTTGCGGTGTAAATCGAAAGAAGATCGGTTGAGTGTTGTGCTATGATGCGGCGGTTTGGCGCTGATACGTCGAGGTCCCCACAAAGGAAGGAGGAAGTGAAGTAAGGAAACCAGGAAAAGCCGGGAAAAAGATGAGTCGGGGCTTGTCGTTTGCGGAGGCGATTCGCAGAGGAGATCACGTAGGCCTGACATGAGCGGGCATAAAGGCGTAAAGGTTTGGAGGCATGTCGATGAGTCAACGGCAACGAATCGGACTGTTGGAAATCATCCAATATGGGCTGGCAGTTGTTTTAGTTGTTGCGGCTGTTGCCTGGAACCAGTATCTGGTCCCCATTCTTGTGGCATGTGTGATTGCCATGCCATACGCCATATGGTCCAGACTGCAGGATATCGAGCAGGGAAGTGCCCCACCTCGACAGGAACGGTCGGTCGTTTCGGAGAAACAGACCATCCGCCGGCAGCATCCTTCCGAGCGGTCGGTAACGGACACAACGACAGCAACGGCAACGAAACAAGGGGAAGACGGCCTCCATCTCAATGGTGTTCCGTCATCTGCAAGGCAGGAATGGAGCGGAACGCCGAAGGAGCCTGTCGCAGGAAGCAGGGAATGGGAGTGGAGTGGCGGACCGAAGAGAAAGGAGTCAATGGTTTAGCTTTTCTGCCCCGTCGTAGTAAAAATTGATAGTCCGGTACGGATCCGCTCTGGCAAACGCAATCTTCTTGCCCACGCTTGCGAGCCATACGCCTTCAGAGGTGTTCTGGGTATCGTATTGGAGATTGTAGGCTGCTGTATCGGAACGTGCCGCGCAGTTCCCGATGTGACGGTTCTGCGGGCCGTATGCTCGTCTCTCACCTTTCTCGGAGCCATGTGAAGCCGGCCGTCTTGGCAACGGAACCGCCGGTCTTGTAATTCGTTCTCTGCTGCCTCAACGCACCTTCTTTCCCCTTATGAGATAAATCGATACCTCCTGAAGCGAGGAGGTAAAGCACCCAAGAGGGGTATGGTATCATGCAGAAGGCTTGTTGGTGTGCGCGATTCATAAAAACCCATGTTTAGACCGGTTCCACCTGCCACAGTCTGGCGCAAGATTCCATCTCGCTCCATCGCCATCGTGGTGTTTATTTTGGCTCTCGTTGTGTCGGTGATGCTCCTGTTCACACTGGAACGGGAAAAATTGCTGGTGGAGGGCTTGATGCAAGGAGGGACTCTGCCCACGGAAGTGCCGCTCGCTCTCTGGCGGTCTCGTCGCGACGTTATGCTGGTGGCCGGGCTGGTATTCTTGGTCAGCGCGATCGCCATCGGAGCCATCATCACATTCCTCTATTACGACAGTGCTAGGCGCACGCTGGAGGAAGTGAAGGGACTGGCCCGCAATATTCTGCGGAGCATTCCCGCGGGCATTCTGACCGTCAACCACAGCGGAATCATCACCGCTGTGAATCCAGCCGCCGAGCAGATCTTGGGCCGCCCCTCGTCCGACTTGCTTGGCCATCGCTATGACATCGTGTTTGCCGAAGGAGACCCCGTCCGATTGATTCTCGACGAGGCAGTGAAGGAGAGTCGGCATGTCGGCCCCAAAGACGTCTTCTATGAACGTGGCGATCAGCCGGCGCGGATCGTTCGCATGAATACTACCGAACTGAGCGGGGATGACGACAAACCGGTTGGTGTGTTGCTTCAGGCCCATGATGTGACCGAGTGGCTGGCCTTGGAACGGCGGGTGCAAGCGGCCGAAAAACTGGCGGCGTTGCACACGTTGTCGGCCGGAGTTGCCCATGAGCTTCGCAACCCACTGAGCGCCGTCGATCTGAATTTGCATTTGTTGGAGGAAGAACTGAAGGAACGAGGGGTACTGGCCGGGCAGGAGGTTCGATATCTGCACATCCTTAACGCGGAGTGTCGGCGCCTGTCAGCCATCCTTGATAATTTCATGAAGCTAGCCCGCTCCGGGTCGATTTCGCTTCATGAGGTGGATGTCAAGGCATTGATCGACCACGTGGTGGCTCTCATGAAGTTCGAGGCGGAGGAGCGCAAGATTCGGCTGGAACGAAGTGTGGAGCCGGGTTTGCCACTGGTGCTGGGTGACGAGACGCAGATCACCCAGGTTCTCGTCAACATCATCGTCAATGCTTTTCATGCCATGCCGAACGGAGGCTTCTGTCAGATCGCGGCGGCTAAGCGGGAAGCCGATGGGAGTGCGTGGCTAGAAATCGCCGTGAAAGACAATGGGGTCGGCATCACAAAGGATCAGATGCCGCACCTGTTTGAGCCGTTCTATACGACCAAAACGGGCGGGACCGGGCTGGGGCTCGCCATTGCGTATCGCATCGTACAGGATCATGGTGGCACGATTCGGATATCGAGCGCGTCGGGGAGTGGAACATCGGTCGTGATGCGGTTGCCTGCTGCGCACGGGCGACTGCGGGAAGGAGGAATCGCGCCGTGACGCCGACCGCACATATTCTCGTCGTGGACGACGAAGTCAACATCCGCAACGCGCTCTCGACGCTTTTGGAGAAGAGAGGCTATGACGCCAAGGGAATCGGGACGGCGGAGGAGGCGTTCCGCTGTTTGGAGGAAACGCCGGCGGATTTGGTGATCACCGACGTTCGGATGCCCGGCATGGACGGAATAGAGTTTCTGCGCCGTCTCAAAGACAAGTGGCCGTCAACCGAAGTCGTGATCATGACCGCGTTCGGATCAATTGATGCGGCGGTCGAGGCCATGCGTCTGGGCGCCTACGACTATCTGACGAAGCCGGTCGATCGAGAACGGTTTCCCATGGTCGTGGAGAAGGCGCTTGAACGCCACGCACTGGTCTCCGAAAACAAACAACTCCGGGATCGATTGGAAACGCGGTTTCGCTTCGACCAGTTGGTGGGGAAAAGCGAGAGCATGCAGCGGATCTATGGTCTGGTGGAGATGGTGGCGGACAGCGACGTCACCGTCTTGCTGACCGGGGAAAGCGGCACCGGCAAGGAAGTCGTCGCTCGGGCCATTCATCATAAAAGTCCGCGGGCCGATCAGCCCTTTGTCACCGTCAATTGCGGAGCCTTGCCGGACGATCTCTTTGAAAGTGAGTTGTTCGGCTACGAAAAAGGAGCGTTTACCGGCGCCGTCGCGACCAAAATCGGGCGATTCGAACTGGCCCACAGAGGGACGTTGTTGCTGGATGAGATCGGCGAACTGTCTCTCAAATCTCAGGTGGATTTTCTGCGGGTGCTGGAAACCAAGGAGTTCCGTCGCCTGGGCGGCACGAAAGTCGTCAGGGTGGACGCCCGCATCATCGCCGCGACCAACCGCAATCTGGAGGAGGCCGTCAAGCGAGGCGAGTTCCGCGAGGATCTCTTTTATCGGTTGAATGTGGTGCCGATCAAATTGCCGCCTTTGCGTGAGCGTGCGGAGGATATCCCTCTCCTGATCGAGACGTTCTTGCCTGAATTTTGTGCTCAACACAATCGGGCGCCCAAGGCCATCGCATCGGAAGCGATGCGGTTGTTGCGGCTCTACTCTTGGCCGGGGAACATTCGGCAACTTCGTAATCTGCTCGAGCGCCTTGTCATCACCGTCCGTGAGTCAACCCTTGGACCCGAACACTTGCCGGAGGAAATTCAGGTCAGTCGGGAAGATGTCCGAACCATGGTCGTGACGCTGGGGACTTCCTTGGAGGAGATCGAAAAGGAGGTCATCCGCCGCACCCTCGCGGAAGTGACGAACCATCGGGAAAAGGCCGCCAAACTTCTCGGGATCAGCCTGCGAGCGCTTCAATACAAGATCAAAGAGTACGGCATTCGCGAATAACGGCTCGCCCACGCTTGCTTTGTGTGAGCGAAACACCCGACCCTCCGCAATGTGCAAATCTTGCACATGCCAAATCTGGTTCCAATCGGCGCAACTCCGGTGCTTTTCGAAGCGATTTGAAGAATTGTGCTATCGCTGGTTTGCATGACTCCATGCAGATCTTGCAGGGAATGAGGCGTGTGCGAGTTTCCTGGGTTTTCCACGCAAGGCCTCTGACGATAATCCACACGAAGTCAACGACTTAAGTTCGCTTCTCTTCGGCACTGAACGTGCAGAAGGACAGTCGGCCAGCAAAAGCATGGTGCTGTTTGCCCTGATCATCTGGAGATGGCGAGAGAGGGGAGTGTGTTGGTATGGAAGGTGTGAAACGGATGTCGGATCAGGATCGGACATGGTGGCTTATCATGGCCGCGTATGGCGCAGCAATGGGAGTCGCTTTGATCATTGGGCCTATCGCGAGGAGCAATGCTGGAGATGTTGCTCTGTTCCTGATCATGGTCGTCGCTGCTGCTATCGGAAGGGGCTGTGGGGGTGAGAAAGGGTTTTCGGTTGTGTCCAAACCATCGTGGACATGCTTGTTCGGTTGGATGGCCGGTGGGGTTCAAAAAATCCATCGGGCCGTTTCGCTCCGTGGATGGGTTTGCTCGTTCTGGGAAGAGAGCACACTCGTGCGGTTTGAAACTGCAAATGATCGGACGGGTAACAACCTCGAGGGGAGGGGATGTCGTCGAGGCTCGGTACGACATCGCCTGGCAAAGGGAGTTCCCTTAAGGAGAACGAAACGTCGGGAGACGGAAAGAGATGGGAAGGAAGTGAAGATGGAGCGATCACAGCGTCCGTTGCGCCTGGTATGGCAAGAAGCATGGAGATGCCGGGTAAGCCTTATAGAGAACGATAGAAATTGGAAAAAGAGAAGAGACTGTTTGGTCGAGCCGTTCGAGGCGGAGGGGGTGACTCGTTGTGTTGATCGCTCCGGTGGTATGAGGGGGCGGTGGGTTCGTGTGCATGCATGGGGGTAGTGAGGACGGTAAGAGAAGGCCGGAGGAAACAGCCGTGGCTGATAAACGACAGATCGGACTGCTGGGCATTATCCAGTATGTGTTGGTGGGAGTTGCCGTGGTGGCGACGCTGGCGTGGAATCAGTATCTGGTAGTACCGCTGGTGCTTAGTGTCGCAGCCCTTCCCTATGCGGTGTGGCGTACCATCCAGGATCTGGAGCGGCAAGGTAGTGCGAAGGGGCGGCAAGAGATTCCTCAAGTCGCCAGGTGGAAGCCGAAGGTGGTGCAGAGGCAAGGATTCTCCGAGTCGTCGGGAGGTCGAGAAGGAGGATCTGAAAAGGATGGCCTAATGGATGCCGTGGGAGGCATGCGTTTCAAGAACGTTGAATGTGAGAGGAAGATTGCATGAAACGATCAAGCGTTGAAGGGACGTCGCGGATCATTGATGTCGGGCCGGCTGGATTCCATCCTCCGTCGGCGATGGAACTGGGGGTGACGCATCCGGAGTCGGGGTGGGGGTTGTTGTATGGACGGCATGCCCCTCAGGATGAAGTGATTGCGGAGGCGGCTCGACAACTCTACACCAGAAAGAATCCTACGATTTTCCCTGGGCCCTTGTATTTGTGGGCCTGGCATGCGGAATGGATTGCAAAGGGGCAGGCGCTTCTGAAGCTGGCGGCTGAGATTCCCAATGTGATGATCATCCCCATGCCCGACTATCGTCCCAAATACCCGAAGATCGATCCGGAAGAGGTGATCAATCCCAACCATCCCAACCTCACCATCTGGGGGAACAAGATCGAGGTCGCGCTCTTCATTGGCATTCACTGCCATTACGCCAACCTTGCTTTGCGAATGGTGCGGGCCGGGACTAATTGTCTAACCATCGCGTTTTGCCATGACATTCATGAAGACGCCATGTTGAGCGTGCAGGATCTTGATGTGAAATTGATGGACCACATCATTGAAATCTTCAGGGCCGTTCGAAAGGAATTGGGGATTGAAATGCCGAAGGATGGGCGAACCGTGCGCTTGACCGATGTTCAGGTTCGGGCAAATGGAGGCATCGAACGAGTGAATCCGATCGGCTAAGGGCAAGATGCATGGACAAGATCATGTAGGTTTGTATGGCGATGAC
>JAIWOH010000071.1 GCA_020216985.1 Nitrospira sp. | reverse complement strand
GGCCCAGAGGGGAGGAGAGGATCAATCACTTTTCCCCTTCTCTGAATCGTTGAAGGAAAGTGAAAAGGAAGAGGGAGAGGCTCGGATCTCCGAGTTGCAGGAGATTTTGGCGGTCTGTCCTTTGGATCTAGCCACAAGAGGTAGGTTGGCGATGCTGTTGGAGCGATTGGGGCGACAGGCCGATGCGCTCGTGAATTGGACCGCGATTGTCGACCATAGCCCCAATGATCTGCAAGCTCGTGAAGGGGTGGCTCGTTGCCGCCGGAAAATGAGTTCTACCGTCAAATCTTCAGAGGGAACATGACCGGCCCTCTCCTGCACGCTCTCCTGATCGGATTGCCGAAAAGGAAAGGGAAAGGCCGTGCGTAGCGGCAGCGCCGTCGCTCTTCAAGCATGGGTGACGGGTTCGCCTCCGAGAGGAGAACGCGGCGGGGAAATGTGCAAGGGATAAAAAGTAAGGAATGGAGAGAAAGAGAAAATTGTTGGGAGGGGGACAGAATGTCGGAGCATGCCGACTTTGTCGTCGTTCAATACCCGAGGGGCGTCAAGGCGGTGGTGTGGTTTGATCTTGTGACAGGAGAAGTTGCCACGAATCATGCCGGGATGAGAGAAGTCTTGCGCAGGGGTGTCAAAGGGTGGGATGGGCGTATGGTCTACCCTGAAGATGGGGCTTGGTTTCTGTCCGCCGTGTATGACCATTTCTTCCTGTCTGGATACCGGGTGTTCTGGCTCAGTCTTTCGGGTCCCCTCGCCGGGCCGAAGGATGCGACGACGATCTATCGGCTCTGATCTCGGTCCATCAGAAGAGATAACCATGGCTCCTCTCACGGCTTGGATGCCGGTTCGCGCCGAACATCAGGATCTCGATCTTGTTGTCAAAGTCGTGGGGCACGGAGCGTCCGAGTTTCTTGATGATTGGGTGCCGGTAGTCCGGTTACTGGCCTCGCGAGGGTTTTCAGTCATGGCTCAAGGGGGGAGCGACGACGTTTTAGCCGTGCGGATCGCTGACAAGCCGTTTTATTCGACGGGGTCCGGCTGCGATGTGCTGATTCGTTTAAGCGGGGGAGTGCCGGAGTGTCAACGTGTCGGGGTTCAACCCGGCAGCGTCCTGTTATGGGATCCGCCTTCCGGTGGGCGCACCGATCGCCATGTTCCTCAAGGCATGATTTCCTACGACCTTCCTCTGAATGCTATCTCCGCGTCGCTTGGAGACGGAATGAGGGGGAGGCATGCCGTCGCCCTTGGTGCCCTGTTGCATTTGTTGGGGGCACCCGAGGACCTGTTGTATCGGCAAGCTGCATTCTGCCGAGCTCCGCGGTCGTTTATCGGCGGAGCGGAGTTTGCTGGCCATTCAATCACGAAACGCGACGCCTATTCGCTTCCATGGGGTCAATCGGAGGTCCGATGCGGGATGGTACTGGGGGCGGCGGAGGCCGTGTTGCTGGGCTATGCCGCCGGTGTCTGTGCGTGCGGAACGGCTTGCGGCGATGAAATGACGAGTGCTCCCGAGCGATGGGTTGAGCGGCATGTGGAGGTGGGCAGGTCGGTCGTATCCGTGTCGGCGAGTGAGAGATCCCCGGGCGTTCAGGTCTATCAAGGTCATGGCGGGAAGGTCAGGGCGCTGCTGGGCGGAAGTGACTCGGCCATTGCGGCTTGTCTGGACGAGTGCGAGGCATCTCATGTGTTTGTGGCTGCCGATGTGCCGGATGCGATGCAATTGATCATGGTGGGGCATCAGTTGATTTGCAGAGGACTCAGTGATGGGGTATGGATCGTGATTGAGCAAGCGATCACTCAACGGTATCAAAGTGTCGCGATTAAGAGTGTAGCCGAAGCGATCTGCAAAATACGGGCAATTTCGCTCTCCTCTGACGAGTTTTCTAATGGGAATGCGGCTTTCATGGTGGAACAAGATCGGGAGCGTGAGGCGGAAATAGGGTTTGTGGCGTGGGGGGCCGCACAAGGTGTGGTACGGGATGCCGTGGGACTGTGTCGGGAGATCGGGCTTCCGGTTGCCGCTCTGTATCCCAAGTGTCTGGTGCCTTTCGAGGGCGGCGTTCTTGAAGTATTTATGAATGAGATGCGGCACGTGGTGTTCATCGAGTCGGCGCAGGGCACAGGGTGTTGGAGACGAGCGCACACGGCCATGCCTTCGAAGGCCATGGTCTTCGCGCCGACACCCGGGGAGACGCTGACCCCCATGGATATTTTTCTTCACGAGGCGTTGGGAGCTATCTAAAGAGGGGGACGGAAATCCAATAAGCACTCAAACGGGGCACAAGACAAACTAGACAAACTAGAAAGGAGTCGTGAGGAATGGAGCCGTATCAGATGACAATCGGACCTGAGGGGTATTTGCCGCCGTCGGTTTCAGAGCGAGGCGTGATCGGTCCTTCGAAAGGAGAAGGGCTTGTTTTGGGCAGGCGCGTTCCTGAACAGCAGGCCATCGACGAGGCAGCGCGACGGCTCATCACCGCCAAGAATCCGACGATTTTCCCCGGGCCGCTGGTCTTGTGGGCATGGAATGAGCGGGCGGTTCAGGAGTCGAAGATCGTCAGGGCGTTGGCTGAGGCCGTGCCTGCGAGGCTGATTCCCATGGCCGACTACCGCCCGAAGTATCCGAAAATCATCGCCGAGAAGGAAATCAATCCGAATCATCCAAACTTGACGATTTGGAAGAACAAAATCGATGTGTGCCTTTTTGTCGGTGTCCATTGCCATCAGTCCAACATTGCACTTAAAATCATTCGGGGGGGAACCGATTGTTTCACCATTGCTCTGTGTACGTTCAGCGGGGATGATGAAGCACACCTCACGATCCGTGACTTGACTGCCGAGACGATTCAGCGCATTGTAGATTCAGTCCGTCGTCAAAAAGGAACACGGGCATCGTAGATAAGGGCAAAGAATAGATGCGTTTACTTTATCAGAGGGGGCACGTCATGCGATTCCGGTTTGCTATCACTATGATGGCGATGATAGCCACCATGAGCTCATCGACCTGGGCCTATGAGGAAAGTCCGGTGACGGACGGGGGGCGATTGGTGGGGACGGTCGTCCTTGAGGGCCAAGTACCCAGGCCGAAAGGCTATAATCTGATTACGCTTCCCGACCGTTTCTACTGCGGGAGGATTTCCGACGGCCAAGGGTGGCGACTGCTCCAGCCTTTCAACGTGGGTCCCGCCGGACAGTTCCGTGATGTGGTGGTCTATCTCGAAAACGTCGAGAAGGGGAAAGCATTTTCGCCCGAGCAAGCCTCGCACATCGAAGCCAAGGATTGCCAGTTCGCTCCCTTCATGACCGTGATGCGTGAGAAAACGGACGTGGTTGTCGTGAATATGGATCCGGTCATGCACGATATTCAGGCCTATGAGACCTCTCAGCTTGGCCCGCGCATGCTCTTCAATGTACCGCTTCCGATCAATGCGCACCATCCGCGGGATCTGAATGATCGTGGCGCCGACGCGGCGCTGTACCACAAACACCAGCCCGGTGAACCGATAAGGCAATTTGTCAACCTGACGAAAGGACGCAGGGTGTTCGTCATGCAATGCGGTTTCCATGCCTACATGGAGAGTTGGGGGCTGGCGGTACAGAATCCCTACTATGCGATGACCGACCAGGATGGCCGATTTGAAATCGGCGAGATTCCTCCCGGCACGTACAAGATGCTGATCTGGCATCCGTACCTTAACGGCATGAGAGAGGAGACCGTGACGATCCAGCCGAACAGCCAGGTGAAGATGGACATAAAAATCCCCGCCCCCACCGGTCGCCTCTATGCCAATGAGAAGGCGGAGAACAATTATGTCCGCTATAGCATCAGCGACGATGTCTTGGAGCGCCTTGCGCCAAGCCTGACTCGTCAGGAGCGATAGCCCGGCTACGAGTAGATGTTGATTCTTTTTCTTCTCCTGTTCGTCGGTTACGTAGCCGGGGCGCTTCTTCCTTTATGCTTTCCTGCCAAGCCGAGAACACAGAGTCTTCTCGCTCATGGGTGTGCCGGGGTGGCGAGCGGAGCAGGTATCGTGCTCGGGCTCGTCGGCCTTTTCTCACCGGAGCCCTGGACAGTGTCAGTCCAATCCACCGTTCCATTCCTGAGTCTCGCCGTTCGGCTCGATACCTTGTCGGCGTTTTTTGCGTTCACGATCTCGTTGGCCGGGCTGGCCGCCTCCATTTTTGCGGTGGATTACGTTAGCGAGCTTGAGAGAAAGGTGTCGATCGGAGCGCTTGGTGCTCTGTTCAACGGCTTTCTCTTGTCGATGACCCTGGTCGTGCTCGCCGACGACGGGTTCTTCTTTTTAATCGTCTGGGAACTGATGTCGGTGGTGTCGTACTTGCTTGTGGTGACGGAGCACGAGAAGGCCGATGTCCGCTATGCCGGACTCTTTTATTTCATCATGACCCATATCGGCACGGCGTTCGTCGCGGTGACGTTCCTGTTCTTGTATCAAACGAGCGGGTCTTTTTCTTTTGAAGCATTCCGCGATCCGGCGCATCGGTTGCCGGAAGGCATCAGAACCCTGGCCTTTCTCACGGCGCTGATCGGCTTTGGGACGAAGGCCGGCATCGTGCCGCTTCATGTCTGGCTCCCCTATGCGCACCCGGCCGCTCCTTCGCATGTCTCGGCGCTGATGTCGGGGGTGATGATCAAGACCGCTATCTATGCGCTCGTCAGGATGTATTTTGATTTTCTCGACGGCCAATTTCCTTGGTGGTGGGGGTTCGTGGTGTTGACGGTGGGCGCCGTGTCGGCCTTGTTAGGCGTCATGTACGCGCTGATGGAACACGATTTGAAGAGTCTGCTCGCTTACCACAGCGTGGAAAACATCGGCATCATTCTCCTGGGGATCGGGGCCGCGATGATTTTTCAGTCCTATGGGCTCAAGGAGCTCGCCGCGCTGGCGCTGCTGGCCGGACTCTACCATACGATCAACCATGCGATGTTCAAGGCTCTCTTGTTTCTCGGCGCCGGGTCGCTGCTCTACGCCACCCATACGCGAAACATGGAGGAATACGGCGGGTTGCTTCGCCGGATGCCGTGGACAGGAGCCGCGTTTTTGGTCGGAGCGGCCTCTATCGCGGCGCTGCCGCCGACCAACGGATTTGTCAGCGAGTGGTTGGTCTTCCAGAGTCTTTTTCTCAGCTTCCATGTCCCCGACATGTTTCTCAAACTGATGATGCCGGTTGCCGCCTCGATCTTGGCGTTGACCGGCATGCTGGCGTTGGCCTGCTTTGCCAAGGCTTTTGGCATCTCGTTTCTTGCCTTGCCGAGAAGTCTCCACGCTCGGCGTGCGGAAGAGGTGCCGTTTTCAATGAGAATGGCGATGGGATTGTTGGCCGCCATCTGCGTCGGTTTTGGTCTCGGCCCCGTGGTTGTGGTGCCGCTGCTGGATCGGGTCGTGGCTCCCTTTATAGGGGTCTCGATCGCCGAAAACATCCTGGCGATGGACGGCTGGACCCTGGCACCCGTGAGCATCGAGTTCTCCAGCCTGTCCACGCCCGCGATCGCGTTGCTGCTCGTTGCGATGGGCGCAGTGGGAATGGCGCTCGCCACCCTGATCGGCGGCTCCGTACAAGCGAGGCGATACAAAACCTGGGGCTGCGGCATCGCTCTGTCGCCGCGCATGGAATACACCGCCACCGGGTTTGTGCAGCCGATCAAGCGAGTCTTTGCGACCATCTATCGCCCGACGGTCAAGTTGGAGACGGAGTTTCTGGAAGAGTCGAGGTACTTCGCGAAACGGCGGCACTTTGAATTTCATGTCGAGCCGGTCTTCCCAAAATACCTGTATGACCCGGTCATTGTGTTCTTTACGACCTTGGCCGACCGTGTCAAGGTGATTCAGGGCGGAAGCCTGCACCTGTATCTGATGTACATCTTCGCTACGCTCATCGTGCTGCTGCTGTTCACGGTCTAACCAATGTCTGCCCGATGATCCTGGCATTTGTCCTCACTGTCGCTCAGGCGATGATCCTGCTGGCGATCTCTCCGTTGCTTGTGGGGCTGATTCGCAAGGTCAAGGCGCGTCTCCAATTGCGTCAGGGTGCCTCTGTTTTTCAGCCCTATGCCGATCTTGTCAAATTGTTTCGCAAGGAACCGGTGATCTCAACCACCACGTCGTGGATCTTTACCGCCACTCCCTCCATCGTGTTCTCCTCGACGCTTGCGGCCGGTCTCCTGGTACCGGTGTTTATCTCGCACGTGCCGTTGAGTTTCGCGGGCAATATCATCGCGATGGTCTACTTGCTGGCCTTGGGCACCTTCTTTCTGATGTTGGCGGGATTGGATGCCGGCTCGGCGTTCGGCGGGATGGGGAGCAGCCGCGAAGCCATCGTGGCGTCGTTGACCGAGCCGGCCATGATGTTGTCCGTCTTTGCCATCGCCTTGACAGCCGGTTCCACCAACCTCAGCACGGTCGTTCATCAGACCGCCTTGCTCCAAGGCATTGTGACGGATCCCGCTCCCCATCTCATGGCGTTTGCCGCGCTCTTTATCGTGACGCTGGCCGAGGCTGGCCGTGTGCCGGTTGACAATCCGGCGACCCATCTGGAGCTCACCATGATCCACGAGGCCATGATCTTGGAATATTCGGGCCGGTATCTCGCCCTGATTGAATGGGCGTCCGCCTTGAAATTGACCGTTCTGCTGTCACTGATGGCCAACGTGTTTGCACCGTGGGGCATTGCGACGACTCCTGAACCGGCCGCGCTTGGAATCGGACTGCTGGTATATCTGGTAAAGGTGGCCGGGCTTGCCGTGGCCATTGGGGTCATCGAATGTATGTTTGCGAAATTGCGGCTGTTCCGGGTGACGGATCTGTTGGGCGTAGCTTTTATTCTCGCCCTGCTGGGATTGGTCTTTTTCTATATTCTGCGGAGTTGAGCGAAACGAATGCTGTCGGAGATGGGCTCTCAGCTGATCGACCTGTGCTCGGCGCTGCTCTTGTTGACGTGTTTTGCCATCGTCGCACAGCGTCGCCTCGCGGCCTGTGTGGACCTGTTTGCGCTGCAATCGGCATTTCTTGCCGGGACGGCGGCTCTGGTGGGATTTCTGACAGACAATCATCATGTTTATGTGACGGCGGCGATGACCGGCGTCGTCAAGGTGATCATCATCCCCGTCGTGCTCAAGAAGGTGATCCAGCGCTTGAACGTCAAACGAGAGCTGGTGATGAACGTCAATGTGCCGGTGGCCTTGTTGATCTGCGGCGCACTGGTCATACTGGCGTTCTTCATTACTCGCCCGATCATTCCCCTAGGCCATGTGCTGACCCGCGACTCGCTCGCCATCGCGTTGGCGATCATCCTCATCGGATTGTTTACGATGATCGCGAGGCAAAAGGCCGTGACGCAATTGGTCGGGTTCTTGGTCGTCGAAAACGGCTTGTTTCTGGGGGCGACGGCCGCCACCCATGGGATGCCGTTCGTCGTGGAACTCGGCGTGTTCTTCGACGTATTGGTGGCGGCGTTGATTGCGGGGATCTACACGAACCGCCTCCAGGACGCTTTTGACAGTGTGGATACGAGTCATCTGACGGGGTTGAAGGAATGACCGACTGGTTGGTGACGGCCGCAGCGGCGATGCTGGTGGTGGCTCCGTTGTTGGCGGGAGGGCTCAGCCTTGCTGTTCGCCGATCCTCTCTGCTGCACGCGATCAATCTGACCAGTATGGGCCTGCTGGTCGTTTCGGAGATCCTAATCAGCCGCATAGTCCTCAATGATGGATCGCTGGCGGTGCTCGGGGCGTCGATGTATTTCGACGCCTTGTCCGTCTTTGTGCTCTTCATCATCGGCACGGTGGGGCTGGCCTGTTCGCTCTACATGCGCTCATATCTGGACGAACAGGTCGCCCGAGGAGTGATTGCGCCGAACCGACTCAATCTGTTCTTTTTCCTGTTCCACATGTTTTTGCTTGCGATGGTGTTGGCGACGACGGCGAACAGCATCGGGGTGCAATGGGTGGCCGTGGAGGCGACGACGCTGGCCACCACGTTTCTCATCGCCTTCTGGCGCAGGCGGGAGTCGCTGGAGGCCGGCTGGAAGTATTTGATCTTGTGTTCGGTGGGGATCTCGCTCGCATTGTTCGGCGTCGTGCTGGTCTATTATTCTTCGCTCCATGTGTTGAGCGATGTCGGGAAGGCGTTGAACGTCACGGAGTTGTTGCCCGTGGCCGACCGGTTGAATCAGCACGTGTTAAAACTGGCGTTCATCTTCATCCTGGTCGGCTACGGCACCAAAGTGGGGCTCGTGCCGATGCACTCGTGGCTGCCGGATGCTTATACGGAGGCGCCGGCTCCAGTGGTGGCCATGCTGGCCGGCGTGCTCGAAGTGGTGGCGGTCTATGCGATTCTTCGGATCAAGATGATCGTCGATCATGCCGTCCCTGCATCCTTCAGCGGCAATCTCCTGCTGCTGCTGGGCTTTGCCTCGTTCGTGACGGCCGCCTTGTTCATCCTCGTCCAACGCAACTACAAACGTTTGTTTGCCTATTCCAGTATCGAGCATATGGGGATCGCCATGATCGGGTTCGGCATCGGAGGAACGGTGGGAACGTTCGGTGGGTTGTTTCATCTGCTTAACCACGCGTTCGCCAAATCGGTCGCGTTTTTTGCCGCGGGCAATGTCCATCGCCGCTTTCGGACGGTAGACATCAGCCAGGTCCAGGGCGTGATGGTCGCTCAGCCGTGGACGGCCATGGCTCTGTTGTTTGCGGGCCTGGCTTTGTCTGCGCTCCCGCCCGGCGCGCTGTTCGCCAGCGAGACGTCGATCGTCACCGCCCTCACGGCGTCAGGAGGCGCGGAAAACGGCGCGGTGGCTCTCTCAGCTCCTTTGGCCGGTGAAAATGGTCGAATGGGGTTGGTGGCGGTCTTTTTGCTCTCGGCGGTGCTGGCGTTCGGAGGGCTGATCTATCGGGTGACTACAATGGTGTGGGGAACGCCGCAGCAGGACATTGTACAAGGAGAGGCGTGGACGGCGGGGCATGTACCGATGGTTCTTCTGATTGCTGCGTTGGTGGGGTTTGGTTCTGCGCTCCCGCCTCCACTGCGAGAGTTGCTGGGGCGAGCCACGAACCTTCTCTTACTCCAATAGGGAGGCAATGGCGATGGCCGACACCGAATCCTATGGCGATGTGCTCAAAGCTGAATTCCCCTCCCTTGTTCAGATTGAGAGCACAAGCGGGGGGGGCATCCAGTTCCTTGTGCAGAAAGAATTGCTCCCGGCAGTTGCCCAATACCTGCACCACCACCCTAGTTGGCACAGCCGGCTGGCGCTCCTGTGGGCGGTCGATGATCGACCGATGCGGGAAGGAGCAAGCCTCCATTATCTGTTCGCGTTGGACAACGCTCGCCAGTGGGTGGTGTTGTCGGTTGAGCTGGAGGGGGATGATCGGCTCTTCTCTTCAATCACGCCGCATCTTCATGCGGCACAATGGTACGAACGCGAGATCCGTGACATGTTCGGGTTGATTCCAGTTGGGCATCCCGACCTCCGCCGACTAGTCCGGCATGAACAGTGGCCCAAGGGGACCCATCCGCTTCAGAAACGGTTCCCTTGGAACGAGGTTCTCGGTCGCCGACAAGGGGAATACAGTTTTCTGCACATCGATGGAGAAGGGGTGTTCGAGGTCCCTGTCGGACCCATTCATGCGGGGATCATCGAGCCGGGCCATTTCCGTTTTTCCGTGGCCGGCGAGCCCATCATGCAACTGGAACTGCGGCATTTCTGGAAACATCGCGGCGTTGAAAAACTGTTTGAACAACGGACCTTGACCGACGCCGTGCCGCTGGCCGAACGGGTCTCCGGCGATACGACAGTCGGGCACAGTCTCGCCTATTGTCAGGCGGTTGAGACGCTGATAGGGCTGGAGGTGCCGCGACGCAGTCGTTTCTTACGGAGTCTGTTTCTTGAGTTGGAGCGGCTTCACAACCATCTAGGCGATGTGGGGGCGATCTGTAACGATACGGCCTATTCGTTGCCGCACGCCCATTGTGGCCGC
>JAIWOH010000070.1 GCA_020216985.1 Nitrospira sp. | reverse complement strand
CTGAAGGAACAGGTAATGCAACTCAATGATCGATTGAGCGGTTCCCGGTTTCTGCGCGGTGTCAATCGAGTCGGGGGGGTGACTATTGATCTCACACCGAATCACTTGACCGAAATTCCCAAGGAACTGGACAGCCTCGAACAGGATTTTTCGGAGTTGGAATCCATTATCGCTGCCAATTCTTCTCTCATCGACCGATTGGAAACCACCGGTGTGCTGACTGCTCGGACGGCGCGGGACCATGCGGTGGTCGGCGTTGTTGGGCGAGCGTCAGGGCTTGATTATGATCTCCGCCGCGATCGCCCCTTTGCCGCCTATGACGAATTGGCGGTCAAGGTCGCAACATACCACTATGGCGACGTGCGGGGGCGCATGCGGGTTCGTATGGATGAGATTCATGAATCCATTCGGTTAATCAAGCAACTCTGTGCAACGATGCCGGCAGGGCCGATCGCGGCGGAACCTGGTCCCACTCACAAGCTCCCGAAGGCCGGGAAATGGGCCCTCTCGGCAGTCGAGGGATGGCGGGGGGAAATTCTGTACATGGTCATGGCGGGAAAGAACGAAACCGTCCATCGGTGCAAGGTCCGCGATCCCTCGTTCGTGAACTGGCCCGCGATCCAGTGGGCGGTGGTGGGGAACATCATTCCGGATTTTCCGCTCATCAACAAGAGCTTCAATCTATCCTATGCCGGTAATGATCTCTAGTCATGATCTCTAAAACGATTTCCAGGAGGAAGCCGTGTTTCGGATCATCAAGAAAAGTTTAAAAACGGGTGTGGTGACGGGGCGCTATCCCCAATCGGCGGCTCTTCAAGAAGCGATCGATCCGGTCGCGGCGGAAAAAGCCAAACCCTTCCGGCAGTCGTTGGTGATCCGGGAAGTAGATACCGGCTCCTGCAATGCCTGCGAGATGGAAATGAACGCGCTCATGAATCCAGTCTATGATGCAGAGCGGTTTGGCATCCGCATCGCCGCCTCGCCGCGCCATGCTGATGTGCTCGTGGTGACCGGTCCGGTCACGGTCAATATGGAACGGGCTTTGAAGGACGCGTACAAACAAACACCGGATCCCAAGCTTGTCATTGCGTTGGGTGATTGCGCGATTACCTGTGGTCTGTTCAAAGGCAGCTATGCCGTGACCGGCCCTGTCGATCGACATGTGCCGGTCGATGTGCGAATCCCAGGCTGTCCGCCCCGCCCGGCCGAAATTCTCAAGGCCTTGACGGAACTGTGCGGGAAACGTGAACGCTGGTGAGGAAGATCTTCCCTGTCGGAGCAATGAGATTCCGGCCACCGCTCGTCTGGTCAGGGACAAAGGGCTGGTTCGATATCCGTTGTTTGCTGGTGCGTTTTTCCCCACGGGACTCACGTGGGCTGAGTATTCCTGCGCCATAGACCCCTCTTCCTTCAGACACCCTCCAACACTCCTCGTGGAGTGATCTCTTCCCTGCTTTGCGTTTCACAGTCATTCAATGGGAAGCATGAGATCATCTCCGCGGCACCAGAATCGCAACTGTTTGGTTGAATCCAATGGGATCGAAAACGCTCTTATTTGGAAGAGGGATCTGTAGGTTCTGTGACGCTGCGACAGTTCAACCGGGAGGGAACGACGATGCAACCGATGAGAAGATCATGGCAAGGAGCGGCGAGCATCCTCTTGATCGTGAGTCTAACTGGGTCGCCTGGATTGGCTGATCAGGGGCATGGACAGATGGGACATGGGGGCCACGATCCCGAGGAGCAGGCCGACCACAGTGGACACTACATTGCCCATCTGTTGAAACATGCCAAGGAGTTCGGGCTTACGACCGAGCAAATCGCCAAGCTCAAAACCCTTCAGTTGGATTACAAACGGACGGAAGCCCGGCTGGAAGCCGACCGGAAGATCGCGAAGCTGGAATTGGATGCGTTGCTGGATGAAGAGAAAACCGATCTCGCCGAGATTCAGGCCAAGATCGAGCAACTGAAACGATCGGAGGGAGCTTTGCTCTTTTCAGCGATCAAGGCTCAGCAGAGCGCCAAGGTTCTGTTGACGCCCGATCAGCGGGAAAAGGACCGCGCCCATCGTGAACGGATGAAGAGTGAAGGCAAGGGAGAACATGAACGTGGAGGGGGAATGGGCGGCGGCATGATGGGCGGGAGAGATGGACGAAGACGTGGTGGAATGGGTGGTGGTATGGGCGGCGGCATGAGTGGAGGGGGGCATGGCGGCCAGTCTGGTGGCGGACATCAGTCTGGGATGGGTGGAATGGGGCATGGAAGTATGGGACAGGGGAGTCATGGAGGAACAGGTGCCGGCCATCAGGAGGGGCATGGGAACGATGACCACGAGGGAGACGTGACCACCGGAGGAGCCACGCACGAACATTGAAAATCACGAGAGCCTCAGGGCTGAGATGATTCGGGAGGTGCGGCGATGAAGAGAAGCAGGTGGGGAGTACCCCTGGCTCTGGTGAGCGCCGCTCTGCTGGCGGCGTCGCCAGTGGGAGGTGAGGCGGCCGAGCTCGCGGAATATGACAAGGCCGCCTCGGAGGTGGCGACCACGTTGATCAGGCAGTTCGGCGAGGCCATGAGAAGGGAGATGGCCAAGGGAGGTCCGACAGAGGTCGTGAAGGTCTGCGCCGATCTCGCGCCGGAACTTGCCGGCCGGTTGTCGCGGGAGTATGGCTGGCGGGTGACGCGGGTAGGGACGAGGGTGCGCAATCCCCTGCTCGGCATGCCCGATGCCTGGGAGCAGCAGGTCCTGGCCACGTTTGCCGAGCGGGCGGCCAAGGGGGAGAACCTGATGGGAATGACGCATAGTGAGATTGTCACGGAACCGAATGGGCGATACTACCGGTTCATGAAGCCGATCGTGGTGCAGCCTCATTGTCTTGTGTGTCATGGCTCGACGGAACAGATCCCCGAGGAAGTCAAAGCGATGCTCGACACCCACTATCCCTTTGATCGGGCGACAGGCTACCAGGCCGGCGAGTTGCGGGGGGCAGTGAGCATCAAACGGCCGCTGGGCGCCGAACGGTAGAATCGATGGCACCGATGGATGATCCTGAGGGGGGCTTCAGGGTGGATTCCTGAGCTATCGTTGACTCTTTGGTTATTCAAAAAGAAAGGATAGGCCATGAAGGCACGTCTCTTCGGCGTTCTGACTGTTGCCACAGTCTTGCTCATGAGCGCTCCGATGTCGGCTGTGTCTCAGCAGGGGGCTCCCAAGGAGGGCAAAGCGCTTTATGAACGGCATTGTGCCGGATGTCATGGAGTTGCCGGTGACGGACTGGGGTCCGATATCAAAGAACTGATCGTGCCTCCGGCGGACTTCCGATCGCCCAAGTCACGTATCAAGACGGATATGGAACTGTATCTCGCCATCAAGTATGGAGTGCTCTTCAGTCCCATGCACGGATGGGAGGGGCGCCTGTCGGATCAAGAGATCTGGGATATCTTGTCGTACATTCGGAGCCTGGCTCCATTTAATCCGATTGGCTGACGCGTAGTTCGGTGTCGCTGGTTGTCTTTTCCCGTTGAAAGGTCTTGAGGAAGACAGGTAAATCTGTTCCATAAGGCCGTGGGGGCACGGTGCCGTGTGCGGCATAGTTGTGCGGTGTAGCACTTTCAACCAGGAGGATTGCCATGGCACGTTATGATAGCGAAGATTCGGGGGCGGGAACCGCCCTTGCGTTTCTCGCCGGCGCGATCGTGGGAGCCGTTGCCGGCATTTTACTGACGCCGAAGTCGGGACAGGAGACTCGACGGGCCATCAAGGATTACGCGGAGCAGACAGAAGAAGAGATTATTGAGAAGGCCAAAGAGGCACGCGCCGCGCTCGATGAAGTGATTGAGCGAGGCAAACGCTACGTCGCGGAAAAGAAAGCGGACGTCGAGGCGGCGGTGAAGGCCGGTCGAGAGGCCATGAAGGCCAGGATCGAGAAAGGCCATGAGGGCTAAACTGTCGATGGTCGGCGATTCGTGGCTGATGCGGTTCCGAAGGTTGCCGGAGTGTGGTTCGGCAATGTGATGGGTCGTCAACGCATCATCATCGTTGGAGGAGTCGCGGGCGGCGCCACGGCGGCGGCCAGGGCACGGCGGTTGTGCGAAGCGTGCGAGGTTATGATTTTTGAACGGGGCCCGCACGTGTCGTTTGCCAACTGCGGCTTGCCCTATTTTGTCGGAGGCGAGATCGCCGAGCCGGACAGTTTGCTGGTGCAGACGCCGGAGAGTCTCAAGGCTCGATTCAATCTGGATGTGCGAGTCAAGACGGAAGTGATCCGTATCAACCGGGCGGCTCGTCTCGTTCGCGTACGGGAAGTGGAGAGCGGCCGGGAGTATGACGAAGCCTATGACGCGCTGATTCTCTCCATGGGCGCGTCTCCCCTCAAACCGCCGTTGCCGGGAATCGACCGGCCCGGTCATTTTATGGTGCGGAACATTCCCGACGTCGAACGGATCATGGCCTGGTCGAACGAGTGCGGTCGCTGTCGTGCCGTGGTGGTGGGAGGCGGCTATATCGGCTTGGAGATGGCCGAACAGTTGCGGAGACGTGGCTACGAGGTCACGGTGGTTGAGGCACAGCCTCAGGTGATGGCGCCGCTGGATCCGGACATGGCCGCCTGGCTCCACCGAGAGCTGCACGAGAACGGAGTCACGTTGTGTCTCAATGACCCCGTCGTGTCGTTTGAGCCTCCATCGGAAAGAGAGCCGGCCAAATCGTCCGTTGTCGTCCTCAAGAGTGGGCGCCGGTTGCCGGCTGATACGGTCGTGCTCAGCATGGGGGTCAAGCCGGAGGTGAGCTTGGCGAAAGAAGCCGGTCTGGAGATTGGTGCGCTGGGTGGCATCCGAGTCGATGAACAGCTTCGAACCAGTGATCCGCACATCTGGGCTGTCGGCGATGCAATCGAAGTTCGTGACGGAGTCACCGGGCGATGGGCCTTGATTCCGCTGGCCGGTCCGGCCAATCGCCAAGGCCGCATCGCCGCCGACAATATTCTGGGTCGCCCTGCCCGATATGAGGCGACGTTTGGCACCTCGATCCTGCGGCTGTTTGCCCTCACGGCTGCCTGTACCGGAGCCAATGAAAAGACCCTGCGGGCTGCTGCCATCTCCTTTCAAGTTGTTCATTTGCATCCGAACTCCCATGCGGGCTACTACCCCGGAGCCGAGCCGATCGCCATGAAAATTCTGTTCGCACCGGAAACGGGGAAGCTCCTCGGCGCGCAGGCGGTGGGTCGTGAGGGGGTGGACAAACGGATCGACGTGCTGGCGACCGCACTCAAGGCCGGCATGACGGTCCATGACCTGGTGGATCTGGAATTGGCCTATGCGCCTCCCTACGGTTCAGCCAAGGACCCGGTCAATGTGGCGGGGATGGTGGCGCAGAACGTGGTGAAGGGCGACGTGGCGGTGGCACAGTGGCGAGAGATGGCTTTGCTTGATCCCCGTACAACTTTCGTGTTGGATGTCCGTCGGCCGGATGAGCGGGCGCGGGGAGCGATCCCCGGTTCATTCCATATTCCATTGGATGAGTTGCGGAGCCGCATGGACGAACTGCCTCGCGACCGCGAGGTCGTTGTCTATTGCCAGACGGGACAACGATCGTACATCGCGGCCCGCCTGTTGAGCCAACGTGGTTTTCGGGTGAGGAACTTGACGGGGTCATACTGCACGTGGGAAGCGGCCCAATGGCAATGATGCAAGAGCACTAATGCGAACGAGAAGACGGGTGGAAGCCATGGGGCGAACAATCGATCGGGGGAGCGACGGGAGTCATGGAATTTAAGGATTACTACAAGATTCTTGGCGTTGAGCGGACGGCCACGGCAGACGAGATCAAGAAGGCCTATCGAAAGCTCGCGCGGACCTACCATCCCGATGTCAACAAGGAACCTGGGGCGGAGGCGCGATTTAAAGAGGTCAGCGAGGCCTACGAGGTGCTGCACGATCCGCAAAAACGGGCCGCCTACGATCAACTGGGCCGCGGGTGGCAGGCTGGACAAGAATTTACGCCGCCGCCGGACTGGGCGGCCGGATTTGAATTTTCTCCCGGCCGATTCTCGACGGAGGACGCCGCCGAATTCAGCGACTTCTTTTCCAGTCTCTTCGGTAATTTTTCCCGGCGCGCCGGCGCGGGGCGGGGCCGGGGAGAAGACCGGCACGCGAAGATCGTCATTCCACTTGAAGACGCCTTTCACGGAGCGACCCGCACCATCACGCTGCGCGTTCCGGACCTGGACGCACAGGGCCGGGTGGCGCTCCGCGAGCACACCCTCAAGGTCCGGATTCCCAAGGGCATCCGTGAAGGCCAACTGATCAGACTGGCCGGCCAGGGCGCACCGGGATCGGGCGGCGCGCCTGGCGGCGATCTGTACTTGGAGGTCCATTTTGATTCCCATTCGCTCTACAGGGTGGACGGCCATGATCTGTCGTTGACGCTGCCAATTGCTCCTTGGGAGGCGGCGCTGGGCGCGACCGTGAAGGCGCCGACCCCGACCGGCATGGTGGAGGTCAAGATTCCGCCGGGATCGCGAAGTGGGCAGAAACTTCGACTCAAGGGCCGCGGGATTCCCAGCGATCCGCCGGGCGATCTGTATCTCATGTTGGAGGTGGTGTTGCCGCCGGCGGACACGGAACGTGCTCGACAACTCTATCGGATGATGGCGCAGGAACTGGCGTTTAATCCTCGGCAGAATCTCGGTGTGTGAAGAGGTGTGAGCATGGAAGATGACGTGTTGACGGGTAACATCGTGGGGCGCGAGGACGTGCTGACGGTCGAAGAGCTGGCAAGCGCCTGTCACGCCGAAGTGACGTGGGTTGCCGAGTTGATCGAGGTCGGAATTCTGGCCGAACGGGGGCACGACCGGGCCGCCTGGCGGTTCTGCGCGGCGGACCTGGTCCGTGCTCGCCGAGCCGCTCGTCTCCAGCGGGACTTCGAAGCCGGTATCGAGACGGTCGCGGTCATGCTGGATCTCTTGAACGAGATCGACCGGCTTCGTGAACGGCTCCGGCGGGCGGGACTCGACGTGGATGACTGATCCGCTTCACATCGTTTGCCCCCATTGCGGAGGCATCAATCGCGCGCCGGGCTCCCGTCTGAGCGAAGGACCCAAGTGCGGTCTGTGCCATGGACCGTTGTTTGTGGGGCAGCCGATCGCGTTGACAAAGGCGACTTTTGACACGCATGTGACGCGAAACGACATTCCGGTGGTGGTGGATTTCTGGGCGTCTTGGTGCGGGCCGTGCCTGATCATGGCGCCGGCTTTTGAGCAGGCGGCTAAAACGCTGGAACCCCATGTTCGGCTGGCCAAGGTGAATACCGAAGAAGAGCACGAACTGGCGGCCCGATTGGGAATTACGGGGATCCCCACCCTGATCCTCTTTCGCCAAGGGCGCGAAGTCACGCGGCGGTCAGGGGCGCTGGGGCTGCCGGACATCGTCCGATGGGTCCGCGCCTCCGTCTGAGCCGAACGAACAATCAATGCAACGCTCTGTGTTGTTCCTATGCACCGGCAACTCCTGCCGATCGATCCTGGCCGAGGCCACGTTCAACGCCTTGGCCGGCCCAGAGTGGCGCGCCATGAGTGCGGGCAGCCATCCGACCGGCAGGGTCCATCCCCGCTCGTTAGCTTTGTTGCGACGGGAAGGCATTGCGACCGAGGGCTTATACAGTAAGTCCTGGACCGATCTTCCCACCGTGCCGGACCTTGTCATTACGGTGTGCGATGACGCAGCGGGAGAAGCCTGCCCGGCTTATCTTGGCCCTGTGCTGCGCATCCATTGGGGAGTGGAAGATCCAGCCAAGGCAACAGGAACAGACGCCGAGATCGATGCCACATTTAAGCGAGTCTATCGCACGTTGCGGAGACGCATTGAGGCGTTGTTGAAATTGCCGCTCGACCGGCTCAAGCATGGTCGTGGGCAGTTCGCGGTCGAACTGGACCGCATTGCACATCTGTCGTAATAGGCATTTCTGTGCACTCGTGTTTCGCGAGCGCCTGAGACTCATTATGACTAAGATTGAGATATACGACGGGGCGATCGACTGCAGGAGGGGTGTGCGTTGATGGCGCGACGAAGCCTTCTTTGACGCGATGTTGTCTCGGCCTCTGCACGGTGTGGGCCATCATGCGGATAAGCATTTCCACGTAATAATTGTCTTGACAGACAGAAAAGGCATGACCTATATAGGCATGTCTATAGGGTGGTGCCCATGGCCGATCCCAAGCCGATCGGGTTCACGAAAGACGCTGCGCATGTGGATCCAGAGTTCACCAGGTTCATCTGTTTCCGCTTAGGCTCGGCTTCTGGCTTGCACGCACGTTTCTCATGCTCAGCGTCATTCGTTTGTAGTAAGCCGTCAGTTTCCAGCCGTTCGCCAGCCGTTGCTCTCGCGCCATGACCGACAGCGGCCACGATGAGGCAGCCGATGGGTGTGCGGCTCTCCCTGATCACGATTAAGCGAGGGGACCGGGGTGGTGACGAGGTCGTTGTGATCGTCGGCCGCCCTGATGGTCAGGAGGTTCACTGAGTCATACCAAAAGGAGTCTTTGATGCTGCACGCTACAACAAGAAAATTCAGAACCTGGCTGCTGAGCAGCGGGCTGATCGGGCTGGTCGTACTGTGTGCTCCGCACCAGGGGCAGGCGCTGTTGGTGACCGTAGACTCCGCCGCCGCCAATGTCGGCGACAGCGTTGTGCTCAATGTCGACGTGGTCGATGCCGTGGACCTGACATCCTGGCAATTCAATCTGAGCTACGATCCCACCATTCTGCACGCCGATCTGGTGACTGAAGGGCCGTTTCTTTCATCGGCCGGGGCCACGCTCTTCAGCCCCGGCATTATCGATAACACCACCGGTCTGATCAGTCTGGTGACAGATTCCTTCGTCGATCTGATCCCGCCCAGCGGCAGTGGGGTGCTGGCCACGATCCAGTTCACGGCGTTGAATCCCGGGCTGTCGCTGGTCACGATGTCCAATGTATTTCTCAATTTCACGGACAGCGGCGTTTCCGTGACCAACGGGTCCATCGCGGTCGTGCCCCTTCCGGGGACGGCTGGGTTGATGGGGGTCGGGCTGCTGCTGTTCTGGAGGATCGGTCGATGGAGCAGACCAACGAGGGCCGCGGTGTAAGGATTCCACTCGCCCTCAGGCTGGGGAGCGGTGTGCTCCTGCTCGGTCTTAGTGGCTGCGGCAGCGCCTCGTCGGATCCGGTAACGACGGGAGCCTCGGTGCCGGCTGTGACTGACCAGAGCCACAGCGTGAGTCGGGCGGCCGACGCGGCGCCGGTCGGCAACGCGGTTCGAGTTGAGCCCGCCGGGTCGTCCCCTGCATCCTCCACCCAGGCGGGCAGCGGGCTTCCCGACCTCACGGGAGGCGAGAGCGCGCAATCCGTTGCGGGCGAGGCATCCCTTCCCTTCGGAACGGCAACGGAGAGCGATCGTCCTGGGGACCGGTTCTCGTCGGCACCGCCGTCGTCCGCGGACCAGCAAGCCCAGCGCGCCGTGCGTGAACAATGGTACGCCGCCATGCGCGAGGCCCCGGAAGCCGGCACACGCCTCTCCGCGCTGGAAGTCTGGGCCCGGCAGCCGGGCGATGTGCTCGACCCCGTGACCTATGGGCTGGTGGACGAAGATGACGCCGTGCGGGCGCGCGCCCAGGAGCTCTACGAACGACACCTGCAGCGCGAGATGCACCAAGACGAGACTCGGTAACGATCGATAATCATCAACCAAGGAGGACATATCATGCAGCGACGACGAATTGGGCCCAGGACAGGGTGGGGATTGATGGCCGCCGGGCTTTGGCTGCTTATGGCAAGCCAAACGCAGGCGGTCGAGAGCAACGGTCCGTACTATGCCCCCCCGTCCTGGGCCCAGAAGCTGCCCGCCGCCACGCGGTTTGTGGTGTTGACGGATTGGGGGGGCCAAGCGGTGCTGGACAGGGAGACGGGGCTGGTGTGGGAGCGGTCGCCCTCGACCACGACGCATAGTTGGGTCAACGCGCGTTGG
>JAIWOH010000069.1 GCA_020216985.1 Nitrospira sp. | reverse complement strand
CAATGTGCCAATCGCACCATCGGCGGGCGGATGGGCTGGCGGCTCCCCTCGGTGCACGAGCTGGCGAGTTTGATCGACCCCACCCAGAGCAATAGCAATCCGCCCCGGCGCAACCTGCTCCTGCCGCTCGGCCACCCATTTACTAACATTATGCCTGAACCCTATTGGTCGGCGTCGGCGTTCAGCGGGACTCCGGACAGCGCTTGGGCCATATTCTTCTCCCGTTTATACGAGATCTCAGGCAATGGCCAGGTGTATACCTCCGGCACTCCGGCGGAACATGCCCTCTACGTCTGGTGTGTGCGCGGTGGCATGACTGCGGATGCGTATTGAGTATCGGGTGATTCGAATCATTTGGTGATTTGGGGGACTGGCTTCGCCGTCTGCGGCGATGCCTGTCCCCCCTCGCTCCGCCAACTGAGAACTGAGAACTGAGAACTTCCTCAGCCATGGCCGGGACGCTAGATCCCACCAGAGTTTCCGTTGACTTCTGTGTACGCGCTCGCTAGCGTAGGCTGTTCGCTGATTCGCAGGGACCAGATGCAGGCGAAAGAGACTGCGTGACGAAGGTCACCTACGTATTGTTATCTGCTCACGCTCTCTGACCGCAAACGGCATGAACATACCACTGTCCAGGGGAAGATCGTCCGGTTCGTGGTGCAATATGAGACGTTGGTGGAGGGAGTCTGGCGTCCCGTTGTGCGGTACGACACCGCGCATGGGTTCCCGCATGTCGATCGCCTCTTTCCAGATGGCCGCGCGGAGAAAAGATCCCGCTCCTGACGACAGACTTGGCTGAGACGCTCACGGTGGCTGATGAGGACATCGAAGAACACTGGGAAGTCTACAAGACTCAGTATCTGAAGGGGAGGCCCCGATGACGGAACAGGAACTGTTCACCAAGAATATGAAACTCTCCCGTGAGTTCGACCTGTATTTGGTGGAACATTCCGAGGTGGCGGAGCGGATTCCGGCGAATGCGTTGATCGTCCTGCTGCCGGAGGACGACCCGGAACTCTGTGTCAAGAATCAGGAATTGGCGCAGTCAAAGCGAGAGCCGGGCCAAGCCATCGTCTCGGTGCGGGTCGGCACGCTCACGCCCCCTCGTTTACGGTTGGTCAATCCGAAGGTCGAGGTTGTGGCGTAACGAACCGGCACATTCTGCCCCACAAGACCCTGTTCGGCATGGAGAATCGGCGCGGTCTGCCGATCGGCGATCTCACCAGCCAGTTCTTCTCCAATGTCTAGCTCAACGAGCTGGATTAGTTCGTGAAGCATCATCTGAAAGCGCGGCAGTACCTGCGCTACTCGGATGATTTCATGCTCGTGCACGAAGACCCGACTCAGTTGCTGGCCTGGTGGCTGCCGATTCAGGCTTTCTCAGCCGAGCGGCTGCGATTGAGTCTCACCGATTCCGCGGAAGCCCCAACTGATCAAGAACGGGGTGGATTTTCTGGGGTACATCGTGCGGCCGGACTGTCTGTTGGTGCGGCGGCGCAGCGGTTTGTCGTGTTGGCAGCCTTCGCCAATGCGGCGATCCTGGATAAAGAAACGGGGCTGGTGTGGGAGCAGTCCACCGCGATGACGGCCCTGCCGTGGCTCATTGCCCGCTCGCAATGCGCGGACCGCACCACCGGCGGGCGGAAGGGCTGGCGGCTCCCCTGGGTGCATGAGCAGGCGAGTTTGGTGGATCCGTTCGCCGGGGCTGTTGATCGCACTCTCCCCCCAGGCCATCCTTTTACCAACATCCAGGCGTCGAACTATCGGTCAGCAACGACGCATGCCGAGTATCCGACTCACACGACAGATGTGACCCAATCTATTTCTGACGCCGGATATGAGACGCTCCATTCCGCCGGCATCATCTCCTTACGATCCGTTCATGTCTGCCGTCGGACGGTGGAAGAGGCGGCGTAGATGTATTCCGAGCAAGGACATGAAGCAGCTCTTGCCGCCGGTACATGAGAAGAACATTCCCCGCGGCTCTTGTTACGACCAGCATAATCTGCTAAGAGGATGCGGGCCTGTCGCTGCCGAATTGATCATGCGGCTGATCACAGAGAGGAGCAACTCATGGGAGAACAGAAGACGATCGCAGCATGGTACGAAGAGGATCACAATCGCCTCGATGACCTGTTCAAGACATTCCAAACGACGAAACGGTCGGATTTTGCCAAGGCCAAGGAGGCCTTCAGGGATTTCAAGGTCGGCCTGCAACGGCATATTGTGTGGGAAGAGGACCTGCTGTTTCCCCTGTGGGAGCAGAAGACGGGAATGACCGACGGCGGGCCGACCTTTGTCATGCGGCATGAGCATAGGCAGATCGGGCAATTGCTCGAATCCATTCATGAGAAGGTGGCAAAACAGAGTCTTGACAGCGATCAAGAGGAACAGTTGCTGCTCAGCGTCTTAAGTTCCCACAACATGAAAGAAGAACGGGTGCTGTATCCGTCCATCGACAACGTGACCAGTGCTGAAGAACGGGCGAAGGTCTTTCAAGACATGGAAGCGATCCCGGAAGATCGCTATAACGCCTGTTGTGGTGACCACTGAGACAATCCCCTGCATCCGAGTGACTGCCAGTAGAGTGGGTGGCGGCCATGATGACAGGTGAGAGCAAACGGGTGGCCCTTTTCCGGTGCACCATCATGATGGGCACGGTGGGGCTTGTCTGTTGGGCATGGTGGCTGTGGCCGTTGGGGTCGATTGAAAACATCTGGGCCGACTCCTCTTCGCCAATGAGCCAAACGCTCAAAGGCAATGTCGCGAAGGGCCGCGAGATCTTCAATGGAAGCGGCGCCTGCCACTTCTGCCATGGCATTGACGGGTATCTTGGGCGAACGGCGAGGCTTGAACCCAAATCCACCGAACTGATCGCGAAGTTGAATCCTCCCCCCTCGGACCTCCGCAATGTAGCCGGGCTCAGGCTCAAGACCAACAAAGAACGGGCCCGCGTCATCCGAGAAGGACATGCCAGCTCGAACCTCCTGGCGCAGCAGGCGATGACCGATCAGGACATCGCCGACCTGCTCATGTATCTCGCCTTTCTGCGGAAAGATCCGAATCCAATGGCAGACTGATCGGTATGTGACGACTGGGCCGGAGCTTGCACCGCAGTCATTTTTGACTGAGAAGAGAGAGCCGTTCTATTCAAATCACTCCGTTCGCGTGTGGGCCCCTTGGCTCTTGTACCAAGTGACCGTTCGATCCCGCCGATTGCAAGTCGCTTCAATGGGATGGGAAGATGGGCGGTGCAAAGTTGTGGAAGCCCGACCAGTCTCTCAAGCAAAGGAGGTGCGCCGTGCGCGTCGCGATTTCGGTGGCCCTGTGGGCGGTCGCCACAGCAGTTTCAATAGGTTCAATGGCGACGTGGTCTTGGATGACCGTCCAGGCTCAAGAGCGGCAATTCGGAACTCCCAAAGGGACGGAAGGAACCAGGATTTTCAAAGCCACGGAGCATCCCCATTACAGCGGTGAGTTTCGCTTGAAAGGTGAACGGGCGGTCCTTGTCGGGAGCATGGAGGACGAGCCGCCTTGGGATCATCTCGACTATGCGGGGAAACGGCTCAAGCCGGTGAAGGGGGCGATCGATATCGAAGTCAACGAGCGGACGAACACAGGTCGGGTGGTGGCTGAGTTTGTCGAGGGTGCTCACCAGTATCGAATCGTCTTGGATCGGTTCATGGAGAAAGCGCCGTTTCAAGACGGCGGCATCGCCACCAGGATCTACGAGCACGGTGATTCAAACAACGGCGATCCCCTCTATCCGAAAACCTGGCTGTACCTAGGCGGATGGGGCACCGCGACGATGTACAGGGATGACGAGGTGCTCTACAAAGGCTATGACGCGCACTTCATGGTGATGGAGCGCTCGCGGGATCCCCGGACCCATGAGGTTCGGTACCCCGTCGCACGGACATTGCCGGGCGGCGAGACGGACCCGGCCGGCATGGAGATCGACCTGTGGGTTCGGTCAAAAGAACAGAATTCCGCCAACTTCCCTCCCTTTGAGACCTTTGTTCACCTCTATTGGGAAGAAGTCACCTGGCGATGATTGAAGTGGTCACATTTGCGGTGAGATGGTCGGTAGGGACCGATGAGCGGGTCCGTGTGGAGGCTTGATCTCAATGTTCAAAAGGTGCTTGGACCAACACCCGTGCGTCCACGACCTTGCACCCTTGGCTATCCGGCAGCACGATGATCGGGTTGAGATCGAGTTGACTGATGTCCGGGATTGCTTCGACGAGGTAGGACATTCGTATGAGTACGTCTTCGAGCCCCCCCACATCCATCGCCGGCCTGCCTCGGTAACCGGTGAGCAGGGGATACCCGTTCAGGTTCCGAATCATTCTCGAAACGTCGTGGTTCGTGAGGGGCGCAAGCCCAAATCGAACATCGCCCAGGAGTTCAACGTGAATGCCACCCAAGCCGACTGCAATCAGAGGGCCGAAATGCGAATCGCGGGTTGCACCGACCAGCATCTCCATCCCGCCCGATACCATCGGTTGCACCAGCACGCCATCCATTAGATCCAACTTGCCGGCCTGCGCGAGCCTGTCTTTGATGGTGTGAAAAGCTTCTCGGACCACTTGCCCATCAGTCAGATTGAGACAGACCGTGCCCAGCTCCGTTTTGTGCAGAATGTGACGGGAGGCGAGCTTCACCGCCACCGGATAACCGATGGTTTCGGCGGCTTGGACGGCTTCGTCTGGGTCGGTTGTCAGTCGGCCCAAAAGCGGGACGCTCACCGTACCCAGCAGGGCCTGCACCTCTTCAGTCGTGAGCCAGCCGGGCCCGCGCTCGGCGAGGGCCTTGGCGCAAACAGCCTTGGCCTGGGACACGTCAAGCTGGGGAAGCTCACGAGCAGGCGGGAGGCGCACATCCTCCACTGACTGTTCCCGCCATGCCTCGTAAGACAAGAGTCGTCTGATGACAAGGGCCGGGATGTCCGGAGCATGGTAGGTCGGGATGACTTCTCCGTCGACGGTGAAGTGACGATCCCGATCACTTTCGGCCATCCAACAGAGATAGACGGGCTTGCGGCTGCCGGCCAGCCTCGCTGCACGGATGCCTCGGATGATTCCCGCCGCTGCCTGGTCATTGTCCGCGACATTGATCGACAGGTACAGGATGATGAGCGCATCCAGGGCGTCGGAGCCCAACAGCGTTTCGGTGGCAGCCGCATGTTGCTCTTCGGTCGCAAGCCCAATCACGTCGACAGGGTTGTTGGGCGCCGCCAGTGGCGAGAGAAACGAAGCCAGTGTGGCACTGACCGACGGCGGCAAGAGAGGAACAACTAGTCCTTCTTTCTCACAACTGTCCGCACACAGCACTCCAGCTCCACCGGAGTTGGTCAAAATACCGACACGACGACCGGCAGGGCGTCGGTGGTTGGAAAATGCCATGGCCAGCGCAAGCCACTCCTCCAACGTCGAGACCCGGATGACACCGCATTGAGAGAAGAGAGCGTCTACGGCCCAGTCGTTGGTTGCCAGCGCTGCCGTGTGCGAGCCAGCTGCCGATTGGCCGGCCGTGGTGCGCCCGGCTTTCAAGGCAATGATCGGTTTGCGCCTGCCGATTCTCTCGGCGAGTTGCCGAAACCGTCGGGGATCGGGGATGGTCTCAAGGTACAACAGGATGACTTGGGTGGTGACATCCTGTTCCCAATATTCCAAGAGGTCGTTGACGGTGACGTCCACATGGTTGCCGAGACTGACATAAGTGGAAATGCCAATGTTCAGCCGCTGCGCCGCCATGATGACTGTGGCGCCGATGCCTCCACTGTCCGAGGCGATGGAGACGGGCCCAAAGGGAGGAAGAACCGGTGTGTAGGTCGCGTTGAGCCTGATGGTCGGATCGAGGTTCATGACGCCAAAACAGTTCGGCCCGATGAGGCGGAGGCCGTGTTGCTGAATCTTCGTGCGCAGTTCCTGCTCGATCCCGGCACCTCTTTCGCCAGTTTCGGCAAAGCCGGCGGCGATCATGATGACGGCCGGCACCAGCCTGGCGGCACACTTGTCGATTACGGAGAGAGCAAGATGGGCGGGCACGGCGATGACCGCAAGGTCGATCGGGTTCGGGATGGCCAAGAGAGATGGGACAGCGGGCAGGCCGTCGATGACATCAGCATGAGGATTGACGGGGATGATCGAGCCGCTGAACCCTCCGCTTCGGAGACAGTCCAGCACTCGAGCCCCGATGCTGCCTTTCTCACGAGATGCCCCGACCACGGCGATACGACGGGGGAAGAAGAACGGTTTGAGGGATTCTGTCAGGCGATCAGATGAAGAGCCGGCCATCTCTCTCCTTCTACACGAATGACCCGAGTGGCTCAATCGAGGGATATTTAGGGGCACGATCGGAAGCGGTCATGCCAGCCATGTAGGACGAAACAGCAGGATGATCCCCAACCCGATCATGACCGATCCACCGGCGAGTTTGAGCCAACGGCCGGCTCGTTCCTGCAATTTTCTGCGGCTCAGCGTGATCACCGCGATGGTTACCATGAGGCCGTCATCGAAGATGTAGGCCAGATTGTACAAGCCGAGATAACCATAGTACTCCCAAGGCGAGAGCTGTTGCACGGTAAGGATCTGAGTATAGAGCATGGGGAATCCGGCCGTACACAGCAGTTCGATTACGTTCACGAAACCGGCCAACACCATCGTACCGACCAAGGCGCCAGGGAGATGATCAGCTTGAAGGATCTGACGAACCATGGTGTACAACCGCGTTTTTGTTGAATCGGGAATGTTCAGCGAGATGCCGCGCCGGAAGGCAAAAAAGTCTTTGACGTTGACCGCTCCCATGAAGCAGGCGACACAGCCCAGCATAACCTGGATGGCGCGGGAAAGGCCGATCACTAGAAAGAAATTGAGCCATGCGGCCATGAAGGCGAAGTACATGAGGCCACTGACGAGCACAAATGTTCCGGCGATGAGCGCCATTTTGAACCGATCATGAAGATTGACGAGCAGGGACAGAAGGAAAAGCAGCACCCACATCGCGCAAGGGTTGAACCCGTCCAGCAGGCCGATGATGACGGTGAAGAGCGGAAGGCCGAAATCTTTGACATGCAGCCGACCGAACCACGATGTCTCGATGCTGTCAACAAGCGGAGGTGGGGTGGTACGGGCATTGCGGGCTAGGAGGGCGCGAATGGCTGCGCCGGTCGTCTCATTGGAGCGAAAGCCAATAATTAGGTCCGTCCCGATGAGGAAGGCGGGGACTCCAATGACGGACATGCCCTGATCTTGAACCATCGAGGCAAGCCGTTGTCGTGCATCTGGGTCCTCGCCGATGTCGTAGAACTTGATCAGAATCTCCGGCTGCTCACGGCGTAGGGTGTCTAGGAAGACCTTGGCGGCCTCGCAATGGGGGCAGCCTGCGCGAACGAAGACTGCGATATCCGGTGCAATATCGTGGATTGGGACGTCTGTGTCTCCAGCGGCTGGTCCGATAAGAAGGGACAGGACAACCGTCAGGGCGAAGGGCCACCGGGCTGTTGGTCGCCGGAGCACGGGTGGCGTTAGCTGACAATGTCGGGCGGAATTCTGGTCCGGATGTAGGACAACACGTCCAGCATCTGCTCGTCCGTCAGTGTGCCGCGAAAGCTGTGCATCGGGGTGAACAGCACGCCGTTGGCGATCGAGACGAGCAATTCCCAATCGGTCTTGGATCGGCTGGACGGCGACCGAAAATCAATGGGAGGCACGATCAAGTCTCGACCGTCCGGTCCGTTGCCATCGAGGTTCGCTCCGTGGCAGCGGAGACACTGCTGCTGATAGATCGTTTCCCCCGCCTTAGGATTGCCGCGAAGCACCTGCGCGGTGGCCCAAGGAGTCGCCGCCAGCAGAACGATGAGACTCGCTGCCCCTATGATGTTCATGATGGATCTCCTTGCTCCTATTTCTTCACCGGATCACCAATACCGGGCACGACACATGATGGACGATCGTGTGAGAGACACTGCCCAATAGAAAGCGCGCGACACCTTTTCTTCCGTGTGATGAGGCGACCACCAGGTCCATGGTTTTCGCCTCTTCCTCAATCAAAGCCGCCGGGCTGCCGACCGACACCTTTGTGCCGGTTGTATAGCCGGCGTCGGCCAGTTTGGCTGCCGTGTTCTTGACGAGCTGCTCGGCGTAGGCCTCCGCTCCCTCCCGCCAGGTCCTCGCCTCTATCCCATCGTAGGGGCTATCCAATCCGATGGGAACGACGACGTTCAACACGCGGAGTTCCACAGGCGTGGCGAACCGGTAGTGGGTCAGCCATTCTACGATCCGATCGGCATCGTCGCGGCCCTCGACAGCGACCAAGGCCTGCCGGATCGGGCGCGCCTGGCCCTTGACGATCAAGGTGGAACGGGAGGCATGAGAGAGCACACGATGAGAAACGCTGCCGAGCACCGTTTCGGCGAGTCGACTGCGCCCCCTCGCGCCGACCACGACCAAGTCGGCCGAGACGGCCTGTGCGCTGTCGAGAATGATTTGGGCGGGGCTGCCAATTTCATTGATCTTGCGCACCGTCGCCACCTCTGCCGGCACCAGCGTTGCTGCTTGATCGAGTAGTTGGTGTCCGGCGTTCACCATGGCGTGGCGGAAGTCGTCATACCCCTGGAGATTGGCCGCTTCCGCCACGATGGGTTGCTCGAACATGCCCAGGTTGACGCCGTGCACCAATGTGACGTCCGTCGGGCGGTAGAGCTGAAACGTTTGGGAGACCGCTGCAAAGGCTTGGTCCGACCAATCCACACCGATGACGACTCTCATGCCAGTTGCTCCTCTCTCTTCGCGTCAGAACAGAGGATGAGGGGCCGTACCGAATGGGAGAGTGCGCGGTAGCTCCCCACGATTGCCCTGAATAGACCCTCCACCCTGTTCGAGTGTCGGATCATGGCACTTCTCGTCCCCCTTGTCGATTGAAATGTAGAGGCGCTAGACATCGGTGGAGACTTAAGAAGAAAGCCGGGCATGCTCGCGCAACGCTTCTTCAGCAAGATTCAGGTATTCCACGACTTCCCGGTCGCTTACTTGCGCAAAATCCGCATAGTGATTCCCTACGGCCCAGAAGGGATCCGGTACGGCCAGGACCGCCAATTCATCGACTCGCTCCTCAACCTGTTGGAGCGTATCCCGCGGACCAACGGGAATGGCTCCCACAAGGCGATGGGGGCCGAGCTGTCTGATCGATTGGATCGCGGCGAAAAACGTGGAGCCGGTGGCGATGCCGTCGTCCACAAGAATGACCGTGCGATCCTCCAGCGGGGGAAACGGCCGGTTCTGCCGATACAAGGCTTGCCGCCTGGCGATTTCATCTTGTTGCGACTGAATTAACTGCTTGATGTCGGCAGGGCTCAGGCGATACACCGCTCTCGCCGTCGGATTCCAATAGACCCCTCCCGACTCGCCCACGGCTCCCATGGCATATTCGGGATTGTCCGGCGCGCCGATCTTGCGGGCGATGAAGACATCCAACGGCAGGTGAAGTCCCAAGCTCAACTGATAGCCAACTGCCACACCTCCCCGCGGAAGCGCCAGAATGAGGGTCGCAGGTTGTTCTCGATAGTGGATCAGCTTTTCGACCAGCCGCCGACCTGCTTCTTCGCGATTTTGAAAGATCATCGTCTCGCCCGTTTTCTCTTGTTCCGTAGAGTCCCGATCTTCAGCAACTTATGCAAGCCCATCGGAAATGGTCGGCGGTGGAACGTCCGCCGACGTTCCACCGCCGGAGACCTCTTTTCTCTTGAGCGAGGCGACGCTCGCGCTCTCAACTTATCTTTACTTCGATGGCCTTCGGCTTGGCCTTTTCGGACTTGGGAAGATGGATGGCCAGCACGCCGTCTTTATACGTGGCGCTGACCTTGGAGCCGTCGGCGTCTTGTGGCAGGGTGAAGCTGCGCAGGAAACTGCCGTAGGCTCGCTCGACCCGGTGGTATTTCTTGCCTTTCTCATCTTTCTCGTATTTCCGCTCTCCGCTGATCGAGAGCACGTCGTCTTGA
>JAIWOH010000064.1 GCA_020216985.1 Nitrospira sp. | reverse complement strand
CCGACGATACGAGCCATGGTCGTCATCCGATGGTTTCAACGAGGTCGTTGACGATGTTTTTGACGTAGGTCCGGTTCGACAGGATCTCTCGTATGCGCCTGAGCAGGCGATCCCGTTCCATGCGGGCTTGGCCGTCGGCTTCGCCCCGGTCCTGGAGGGCGTCCCATTCGACGAAGAGTTTCTGAAGTTCGTCCTCCATTTCCGCTTGGCGCCGTTCCAACGCCCCACGCTCGGCTTCGAGCCGTGCGCGGAGTTGCCGGCCCGTCTCGGAAGAATGATCGCCGGCCCGGTAAGCATCGAGCGTGTCTTGGAGGTCGAGAATTTCTTCGAAGAGATCCGCGGGAGGGGACGTGCGAATCGTCTTGACCGAGCCGGCTTCCAGATCGAGAAGATATTCGGCTCGTTGAACGGGATCTCGAAGCGTGCGATAGGCGGTGTTGAGGGTCGCCGCATTGTCAAGGCTGATCGCTTGCTCGGCCTCCGTCTTGTTGAGATAAAAATCCGGGTGAAAAGCGCGGCTTCGTTCGTAGTACTTGGCCTCCAGGACGGCGGGATCGATGGTCAAGCGCCGCGGAAGGCCGAGGCAGGTGAAGTAATCCGTCTCCTTCGAAACCGGCTGAACTTTCACGCACCGTTCGCAAAAGTATTCGCCGGCCACCTCGGACTGGCAATGCCAGCACATGCTTCTAGCCATCTGAACGTTGCGGGAACCGACGCCCTGGGAATGTTGATTCATCGTTTCATCCAAACCGGTCTCACGTGAACGCGCGCCGTGCGGAGGTCGACGGGCGACTTACGTGGAAAATGATTCTCCACACCCGCAGGTCTTGTTGGCGTTCGGATTCAAGAATTTAAAATTGCCGCCCATCAGGTCCTTCTGGTAGTCGAGTTGCGTCCCTTGCAAATAGATGGCGCTTTTGGCGTCGATGATCACCTTGACGCCGTCCATCTCGATCACCTGATCGTACGGCCCGATCTTGTCGTCGAAATTGATCGTGTAGCTGAGCCCCGAGCAGCCTCCGCCTTTGACCCCCAGGCGAAGGCCGCCGCTTTCGATGCCTTGCACGTTCATGAGTCGCTTGATTTCTTTCAACGCGGCCTCGCTCACCGTGATGACCGGTTCCGACGTTGTGGCGTTCGAGGTATCCATAGGCGCGCTCCTTTTCCCTGGCTGATTATTGAGCCGATCCCGTTCCCGTCTTGGACCCCGCCTTTTTCTGGTAATCCGCCAGCGCGGCTTTGATGGCGTCTTCCGCAAGCACGGAACAATGGATCTTCACCGGCGGGAGGTTCAGCTCCTGAACGATGTCCGTGTTCTTGATTTGCTCGGCTTCTTCGATCGTCTTGCCCTTGAGCCACTCGGTAGCCAGGCTGGAGCTGGCAATGGCCGAGCCGCAGCCGAACGTTTTGAACTTGGCGTCGACGATCCGATCGTTCTGGACCTTGATTTGCAGCTTCATGACGTCGCCGCATTCCGGAGCTCCGACCATGCCGGTTCCGACGCCTTCTTCGTCCTTGCTAAAAGATCCCATGTTGCGGGGATTGTTGAAGTGGTCGACGACTTTATCGCTATAGGCCATAGAATCCTCCTTCGACTGTCTTTGTCGTTCAATGTGCAGCCCACTGCACGGATTTCAGGTCGATGCCTTCCTTTGCCATCTCGTAGAGCGGGGACATTTCCCGCAGTCTGGTCACGACCTCGATCACTTTCTTAATGGCGTAGTCGATTTCTTCGTCGGTATTGAAGCGGCCCAGGCCGAAGCGGATGGACGAGTGCGCCAGCTCCGTCCCGACGCCCAAGGCGCGCAGCACGTACGACGGCTCCAACGTCGCCGACGTGCAAGCCGAGCCCGATGAGAGCGCGATGTCCTTCATGCCCATCAGCAATGATTCGCCCTCGACGTAGGCGAAGGAAATATTGAGGTTGCCCGGCAATCGCTCGGTGGGGTGGCCGTTCAAATAGCTTTCTTCCAATGCGTTCATGATCGCGGCTTGGAGCCGGTCGCGCATGGCGGCGATGCGCGGCGCTTCCGTCGCCATTTCCACCCCACACAGCTCGCAGGCCTTGCCGAAGCCCACGATCAAGGGAACCGGCAGGGTGCCGGATCTCATCCCTCGTTCGTGTCCGCCGCCGTCCATCTGAGGCACAAGCCTCACGCGCGGGTTCTTCTTTCTGACGTACAGAGCGCCGACCCCCTTGGGACCGTAAATCTTGTGGGCTGAGAACGACATCAGGTCGATTCCCATGGCCTGGACGTCCACCGGAATCTTGCCGACGCCCTGCGTGGCATCGCAATGGAACAACACGCCTTTCGCCTTTGCGATTTTCCCGATTTCGGCGACAGGGTTGATCGTGCCGATCTCGTTGTTGGCCAGCATGACGGAAATCAAAATGGTCTTGTCCGTGATCGCGCTCCGCACGTCGTCGGGGTTGACCATCCCGTACTTGTCGACCGGCAGGTAGGTGACCGTCGCCAAGCCCTTGGCCTCCAGCGATTTGGCCGTATCCAACACGGCCCGATGTTCTGTGGACGACGTGATGATGTGGGTTCCCTTCTCGCGATACATTTCCAGCACGCCCTTGAGCGCCAGGTTGTCGGATTCCGTGGCGCCGCTGGTGAAGACGATTTCCTTGGCGTCGGCGTTGATCAGTTTGGCGATGTGTTTGCGGGCCTGTTCCACCGCTTCTTCCGCCTCCCACCCGAACGCGTGATTGCGGCTCGCGGCGTTGCCGAATTTCTCAATAAAATAGGGGAGCATGGCCTCCAGGACCCTGGGGTCCATCGGCGTGGTCGAATGGTTATCAAGGAAAATCGGAAGCTTCATCGGGCGACTCCTTCCGCTGACGGCGACTGAATCGTGATGAGCGGCGTTCCGCTCAGCATGTCTTGCAAGGTCATGTTGTTGAGCAATTGATAAATACTGTCTTGGATCTTGAGCAGCGGCGTGCGGATGTTGCAATGTTCCCGCTGCATGCACAACTCGCCGCTTTTCTCATGGGAGCAATCGGTCAGGCCCAACGGGCCCTCGATGCTTTCGAGAATCTGCGCGATCGTGATGTGCCTCGCGCTTCTGGCCAGCAGATACCCTCCCTTGGGACCGTTATGGCTTTCGATCATGCCGTTTTTGGAGAGAGTTTGGAGCACCTTAGCCAACAGCTCTAGAGGGATGTTGTATTCTTCGGCGATCTCCTTGGTGTTGACGACGCGACCCGGCGTCACATCGCCGAACTGAACGGAGGCAATGTGCTGGAGCGCCATCAGCGCATAATCAGCTTTCTTGGAAAGTTTCAGCATCTCTCCATCTCTCTATTGCCGATCAATTGAATCGGAGACTATAATGATCTCCGATCATCTAAGTCGCACTTAAAGTAGCATGGAGGGGCAAATCCTGTCAATAGACGTATTGAGTGCATTAATTTTCAGCCATTTTTAACTGAGAGAAAGGATCAATCAATGGGCGGAACAAACCCCTACATAGAAAAGGCCGACTATAAATTACCGACAACAAGTTACACCGTCACGTTCGTTCATCCGGGGGGGACCGTCACGAAGGTGACGGTGGACCCGACGAAAATCCCCTACGGCTCGACAGGGCTTCCCGGAAGCATTCTCGACATTGCAATGGGAAACGGCGTGGATTTAGAACACGTGTGCGGGGGAGTCTGTGCCTGCTCGACGTGTCATGTGATCGTCAAACAGGGGTTGGCGAGTTGCAACGAAGGGACGGATGACGAGTTCGATCAGCTTGAGGAAGCCCCGATGACCACGCTGCAATCCCGATTGGGATGCCAATGCGTTCCCGACGGCACGCAAGACGTCATCGTGGAGATTCCGGCCGTCAATAAAAATCTTGTTCGCGAAGGCCATTGAACAATCGGCGGTCGATTATCTTGGATCACAATTAAGACGCTAGCCGTAGCTTTCGATCTTGATCTCTTTCCGCTGACATCCCGCTTCGATCAAGTGCTGCCGGAGAGGATGTACGAATGCTTTTGTTCCACAGAGCAAAGGAACGGCTTCAGATTTGTCGGGGAGCACAGAAGACAACGTGTCGGTGACCAATGTCACGGCGGCTTCTTCAGTGGGGGCCACCAGCGGCAAATACTGAAAAGATGGCCGGGTCACGGCAAGAGAGAGCAACTCGGCGTGATACAACAGTTCGTCTTCGGTCGGCCCCACCGCAATCAGGAAAATCGGCGCGGGATCGTGAGCCGTCTCCAGAGCCTTTACCATGCAATGGATCGGAACGAGGCCCGTGTAGCGGGTGATGCAGAGCAAGGGGCGATCCAGCGGTTGTGGCAGGACGAATTTTCCATGAGGTCCTGAGAGGGTGACCTTGTCGCCGGCTCGAAGATGATAGAGGTAGTCGGACCCCAATCCTTGCGGTACGCGGTCGAATACCAGCGTCAATTCGCCGGATGGCGCCGCCGGCTCCGCCATGGAATAGGCGCGGTTTAGTGGCGGATGGGGGCCGACCGGCAATTTGAGGGAGACCCATTGGCCCGGCAGAAAATCAAGTTTGTGCTGTTGTGGGAGCAGAACGAGCTGACGGACGTTGGGGGTGAGGTCGGTGACGGACAACACGGCGGCCGGTTGGATGGGCTCAATCATTTGACGATGCCTCCGAAAGAGTCTTCTTATCAGAGGGATGGACGAGAAGAAAAGTGTGGGAGCGCGTCCATCCTATACAGACCGTTTCGCTCCATGCTATAGACGCTGTCACGTGTCGAGACGACAGTCGGTGAGCCGAGGAGTCAAGAGATGACGAAGATCCGTGTTCGATTCGCTCCCAGTCCGACGGGCTTTCTCCATATCGGCGGGGTCCGGACGGCGCTGTTCAATTGGCTGTATGCCCGCCAGCAGGGGGGGACGTTCATTTTGCGCATTGAAGATACGGATCAAAGCCGCTCAACCGAAGAGTCGATCCAGGCCATCCTGGAAGGCATGCAATGGGTCGGGCTCGATTGGGACGAGGGGCCGTTTCGGCAAACCGAGCGGATGGACCTCTATCGGAACTATGCGTTTATGCTTCTGGAAAAGGGCCAGGCCTACTGGTGTGTGTGTAAGCCGGAAGAATTGGAGGCTCGACGCAAGGAAGCAGAGGCCAAGGGCCTATCCCCTCGTTACGACGGCCGTTGTCGCGAACGGGGCATTACACAGCCTACCTCGGAGGCGGCGTTGCGGTTCAAGGCGCCGCAGTCGGGGCAGACCCTGGTGGACGACCTGATCAAGGGCACGGTCGTGTTTGACAATGCGGTGCTGGATGATGTGATCATCCTGCGATCCAATGGCTACCCGACCTATAATTTTTCGGTTGTCGTCGATGATGCGCTGATGGGTATCACCCACGTGGTACGCGGCGATGATCATCTGACGAACACGCCGCGCCAAGTCCCGATCTTCCAGGCGCTCGGGTTCCCCGTGCCTCGCTTCGGCCATTTGCCCATGATTCTCGGTTCGGATAAGACGAGACTGTCGAAACGGCACGGCGCGACGTCCATCATGGCTTATAAAGACATGGGATACCTGCCGGAGGCCATGATCAACTATCTGGCCCGTCTCGGGTGGTCCCATGGCGATCAAGAACTCTTTACACGAGAAGAGCTGATCCAAAAGTTCTCATGGGACCATGTGCAAAAATCGGCGGCGGTCTTTAACCCCGACAAATTGCTCTGGATGAACGCCGAATACATCAAAACCAGTCCGCCCGCACGAGTCGCCACCCTGTTGGTTCCTTTTTTGGAGCAGGCCGGTCTTGGCGAGCAGGTCAAGGAAGTTTCGGCTGACTGGTTGGCTCAACTGGTGGTTCTGGTCAGGGAGCGAACCAAGACGCTCGTCGAGATGGCCGAGTGGGTCAAACCCTATTTCGGACAGTCGGTCACGTACGAGGAGGAGGCGGCGCACAAGTTTCTCACGCCGGCTATTGCCCCAGTCTTGGGCCGGCTGGTCGAGCGGTTCTCCGATTTTCCAACGTTCTCCAAAACCGAGTGGGAACAGTGTTTCAAGCAACTTGTCCAAGAGGAAGGGATAAAAATGGGGCAGCTTGCCCAACCGGTCCGTGTTGCCCTCACCGGTCGATCTGCCAGTCCGGGCTTGTTCGAGGTGATGGAGGTGTTGGGGAGAGAAAGGATTCTGTGGCGGCTTCAGCAGGGAATGGAGCGGGCGAAGCGACGCCAGGCTTGACGGATCACGGCCTCGTATATTACGGTGAGCGTCGGTTGGGGGATCGTCTAGCGGTAGGACGTCAGACTCTGGATCTGACTACCTAGGTTCGATTCCTAGTCCCCCAGCCAATACTTTCGGCTTTCCATGTGGGCTACCGAAACACCGCGCTGGGGGATCGTCTAGCGGTAGGACGCCAGCCTTTGGAGCTGGCTACCTAGGTTCGATTCCTAGTCCCCCAGCCATTTCCTCCCCGTCGCTCCCTTACCGACTCGGGGTCGGAGCTTTCTGACGACAAGGCTTACGACAGGGACGCGATATCGATGACGAACCGAAACCGCACGTCACCCTTCAGGACCCGTTCATAGGCCTCATTGACCTGTTGGATCGAAATCACTTCCACGTCGGCTTCGACCGCCTGACTTGCGCAGAAATCGAGCATTTCTTGAGTCTCACGAATTCCGCCGATGACGGATCCGGCCAGCCGCCGCCGGTTGAGAATCAGGGAAAATGGCTGAAGTGGCGTGGACTTCTCCGGTACCCCGACCAAGATCATGGTGCCGTCGGTTTTGAGGAGGTTGAGATAGGCGTTGTAATCGTGCGGCGCGGAAACCGTATCGAGAATAAAATCGAAGCGCCGTTGCAGTTTGGCAAAGGTTCGAGGATCAGAGGTCACGGCAAAGTCTGATGCGCCCAGCCGTTCCGCATCCTTGCGTTTCCCTTCCGACGTGCTGAGGACGACGGTTTCGATGCCGAGCGCTTTGGCGAGTTTGACCGCCATGTGGCCCAACCCGCCTAATCCAACCACGGCGAGCTTATGATATTTGCCGATACCCCAATGTCGCAACGGAGAGTACGTCGTAATGCCCGCACAGAGCAACGGCGCGGCGCCGGCAGCCGATAAAGAAGCAGGCACTCGCAGGACATACTGTTCGTCCACCACGATCTGGGTTGAATAGCCTCCCTGGGTGATCCGCCCGTCGCGGCCGCGGCCGCTGTAGGTCAGCACCATGCCCGTTTCACAGTACTGCTCCAATCCCTCGCGGCAGGCGACGCAGGTTCGGCAGGAGTCCACAAAACAGCCGACTCCCACTCGATCGCCGACTTTGAATTTGGTGACGGCCGGCCCCACGCGAGTGACCGTGCCGATGATTTCGTGACCCGGCACCATGGGGAAGAGCGATCCGCCCCATTCATTGCGGGCTTGATGGATGTCGGAATGGCAGATCCCACAGTGACTAATGGCAATCAGGACATCATGATCGCCGACGGCCCGTCGCTCAAACGAGAAGGGCTGCAAGGGAGCCTTGGCGGTCAGGGCCGCATAGCCTTTGGTGGGGAGCATGGACGACCTCCTTTCGGGCGACAAAAAGCGGCAGGACCATAGCAAGTTTTTTGAGGCTTGCCAACCGGTTTGAGGCTTGCCAACCGGATGGTGAAGCGAAAAAAGATAAAAAGACGCCTAGCCGGCCGATTCCGATTCGCGCGGCTCGGATTCAACGGCGGATTCGATAGAAAGCGAAGCGCCCGAAACCCGATACCCTTCAGATGCCCAGCGTCCCAGATCCGTCATTTGACATCGTTCGGAGCAAAAGGGCCGCCAGGGGTTCCGTTCCCAGGAGGTCGGTTTTCGGCAGAGAGGACAGACCATGGACGTATGATATCAAGATGGGGAAGGCGACGGACAGGCTGTGCCTCGGCAAGCTGGGGTGCTCCGGCTCACCGCCGTTGTTGAGCCTTTTCGATCTTGGCCCAGGTGTCCTTGAGCGAGACGGTTCGATTGAAGACCGGCCGGTCCGCCGACGAGTCAGGGTCCACGCAGAAGTACCCTTGCCGCTCAAATTGAAATCGGGCTCCAACGGGGGCGTGTCGTAGCCCTGGCTCAACCAGGCAGCCGGTCAATCGTTCGAGGGAATGGGGATTCAGATACGTGGTCCACTCCTCGTTGTCGGAGATCTCGTTGATCTCACGGGTGAGCAATTGATTGTACAGGCGCACCTCCGCCGGAACGGCGTGGGCCGCCGAGACCCAATGGATCGTCGCCTTCACTTTCCGCTGGTCTCGCGAGGATCCTCCCTTTGTGTCCGGATCATACACACAGTGCACTTCGGTCACTTCACCGGTACGAGGATCCTTTGTGGCGCCCACGCACTTGACGATGTAAGCGTAGCGCAATCGCACTTCTTGTCCTGGTGCGAGACGGAAGAATTGTTTGGGCGGGTCTTCCCGAAAGTCGTCCTGCTCAATATAGAGTGCTCTCGAGAACGGAACCGTTCTGGTTCCCGCCGAGAGGTCTTCCGGATTATTGATGGCGTCCAGTTCCTCCACGAGCTGTTCCGGATAGTTGTCGATAATCAGCTTGAGCGGCTTGAGCACCGCCATGACCCGCGGGGCACGACGGTTTAAATCTTCACGGATGAAGTGTTCAAAGAGCTGCATCTCCACGACGGCATCCCGCTTGGCCACCCCGATGTGTTCGCAAAAGGCGCGGATGGCTTCGGGGGAGACCCCACGGCGGCGAAGGGCCTTGAGGGTCGGCAGTCGAGGATCATCCCAGCCGGCGACCAGACGTTTGTCCACCAGCTCAAGCAGGCGGCGTTTGCTCATCACGGTGCCGCTCAGATTCAAGCGGGCAAACTCGATTTGCCGGGGCCGATGGGGGGCTTCGGCTTCGGCCACCACCCAATCGTACAAGGGGCGATGGTCTTCAAATTCCAGGGTGCAAATGGAATGGGTGATCCCCTCGATGGCATCGGAGAGCGGATGGGCGAAATCATACGAGGGATAGATGCACCACGCCGTGCCCGTTCGGTAATGGGCGACATGCCGGATGCGATACAGAACGGGGTCGCGGAGATTGATGTTGGGCGAGGCCATGTCGATCTTGGCGCGTAAGACATGAGCGCCGTCGGGAAACTCGCCGGCTCTCATGCGGGCGAATAGGGAGAGGTTCTCTTCAACCGAACGGTTCCGATACGGACTGTCCCGTCCCGGCTCGGTCAACGTGCCTCGATAGGCGCGGATCTCGTCGGCCGAGAGGCTGTCCACATAAGCCTTGCCTTTTTTAATGAGCGTGACGGCGAACTGATAGAGCTGCTCGAAATAGTCCGAGGCATAAAAGAGATGGCCGTTCCAGTCAAACCCCAGCCAGCGGATGTCCTCTTGAATCGCCTCGACATATTCCGGGTCTTCCGTAGTCGGATTCGTGTCATCAAGCCGCAGGTGGCACCGGCCGCCCGGGTTTTCCAGGGCGATGCCGAAATTCAAGCAGATCGACTTGGCATGACCGATGTGGAGATAGCCGTTCGGCTCGGGAGGAAACCTGGTCACGACCCTGCCGTCGTGTTTGCCGGCGGCGCGATCCGCCGCAATGATGTCGCGAATGAAATCCGAGGGGGCTGTCGAGTCCGGCGTCGTCATGCGAGTCCTTTCATCATCCAGTAAAAATCGGCATGCCTCACGCTCCGTGCATTTTTATCATAGAAGGGTAGGCTGGAAAATGGTTGGAAGCGGCGGGTCTCAGGGCGCCGGCTCGTCCGTTGACGGTTCTGCCATGCGGGGCGGCGTCGCCTGCACCACGTTAAAGTCTTTCTGCGCGATCAAGTGGCCGTCCATCTTCAATCGGAACTCGTACCGGCCCGGCGAGGGAATAATCAATGACGGGATGTTGATGCCGAAGTCAGAGATTTGCAGCCGGTCGCCGATGGCAATGTTGGGGAGCATGGCGCGACACACAAGCTGTTCGTTATTGAGATACACGAGATCGATTTCAAACTGATGAGCCCCCTCGACGTCCGTCAGGCAAAAGTAGAGGCCCATGTGTTGGTGCTGGAAGG
>JAIWOH010000063.1 GCA_020216985.1 Nitrospira sp. | reverse complement strand
GAAAGACCGGAGACTGAAGATGGGTAAACAGACCAATCAGGCTCTTCTTTCTGGTCACACTGTCCTCAATGACCTGGTCGCAGACGAGGAAGGCCTGGACGGTGGGTTTGAGAAAATCCGTCATGAGAAGATCCGCGTCATGTTGCGCGCGACGCCCCCGTCGCGCAGAGCTCATCGTGAGGGCGAATGACGCCGTTTATTCCGAAGGGCAACGAGACTCCGCGAAAGATCGATTGCGCGATCATCGTCGAAGATCATGGCGAGGGAGAAAACGGTCGCGACCGTTCTGAGCCGAGGACGACCATGCCGCCTCGGGCTTCGACGATTTCACCGAACAATGTCGCCTGTGAGCCGAGGCGACAATAGTGAGGGGTAATCTCCACCGGCGTGCCGCGATGTGAATGGAACCGGCCGGAAGCGATGTGCACTCGATGCTCGGAAGTCATTCGGACTTCAAGTACGGAAAGTCCGGATCGGGTATCGAACAGCCGAACCCAAGGAGGATCATTCTCGATGCTGTCCCCTGAACGATGGGCTTCAATGCCGAATTGCCCGGACCGGTTCACCACCAACACATTTCGCCGCAGGTGCGCGACGTGGATGCCGTGCTCGTCGTACAGATCCACCGTCATGAGCAACAGCCCCTCGTCGGGCCGCCATTCCAAGACGAGCTGTTCCTTCTCCTCAATCCTCACCACGCCGTTGGTGTCGCGGAACACGTTGGAGCCGATGAGCAGCTCGAATCGCTGTTGGCGCAGGCCCTTCCCTTCGAAGCTCGTTCGACTTGCCGATGTTCCTGGAAAAGATGGAAAGAAATTCTCTTTCATGGTTGGCCGCGAACGAAGCACCGCAGGTCCACGAGACACGGCTTCTCTGCCAACGCGGCAGAGAAGCAGGCTAGGCCGATGGGGTGTTCCTGTCAAGAGGGTGAAAGAAGGCAAGGGAGAACGCTGAAAGAACGAGGGTCGCTCCCCGGTCGCTCCCATTGCAAAGCCCGAAGGCCCTATGCTACCGTCCTTGCCAATCTTGTCTTCTTCTCGGTACTCCACGCCGTCAGCACGGTTTCCCAGTGTTGAGGGGCGTATCACGAACAAGGATGGTCCCATCGTCTAGCCTGGCCTAGGACGGAGCCCTCTCAAGGCTTAAACACGGGTTCGAATCCCGTTGGGACCACCACACTGCTCGCGCGTATCGTGAGTTCCTTGTCCATGGCCACACATAGGTGACTCCACAAGAGCCGGGTGTGTTTCGACGTCTTTTCAGAACGGCCTTACCATAGCTACGATTGTGACCAATCTGAACAACTGGAAGGATTACACCAAGGTCGGAATTCCCTACGCGCCGCAATATCCAGAAGTCCCGGTCCGGTTGGGGACTCTCTCGATCCCGAATCTGAATGCCGCCATGCAGAACTATTTCGTGGCGACGAAGCACATCGATGGAGGGATCATTGAGAAACAACGGACACCTCAGACGAAGGAGATCGGCGAAGTGTGGGTCGATACCGTCTACGAATTGTCTGCTGGGAAAGAAGCGTGGTTTCCCGGGATGATGACCGTAGTGTCGGCCACGAGTTGGAAGGTGAAGCGAAAGATCGCGCTCCCTCAGCAGAAGATGAATAACGGGCACAATCTCTGGACCAGCCACGATCAAAAGCAGATCTATCAGACGGAGTGGCACGGCAACAGTCTCTACGTGATCAACCGGCATAACGGAAACCTCATGCAAGAGATCGATCTTGTCAATGGACCTGCGGTCAATGATCCGAAATTCAACGGCAAGAAATGCTATGACCCGGCTCATGTGATGACGCGGGTGGACACGCAGCAAGTGCATGGGGGATGCAACGGCGACGATACCATGGTGGAGTTGAATCGCGATCCCGCCACCGGTCTGCTCAATATCAACCGATTCATTCCGCTGTTTCAGGTTGCCGGGAGCAAGCAAACCCAGCCCCATGCGCACTGGATGGGGTTTGATGGCAAGTCAATGGTGACGCCGAACTCGAATACGGGCGACTCGACGCTCTATGACTTCAATAACGACGTCATCCTGGATCAAGAGCCGAGCGGCGTGTTGCCCATAGCGACCGGCATGATGGCGGATTCGAGCAAGAACTATGTGTCAAACTTCTGGGCCACACCGTTTCGGTGATGTGCGGGCAATATCCGAAGTCGGCGGGCAGTTGCGTGCCGGGGCAGAAGATCAAGGACATCGGCTTGCTGTTGAATGGAAACTACAATCCGGTGACTGGAGATAGCACCGGTCCGATCGGCGGGTTCTCGGTTCAAGCGCCGGTGAGCCCGGATGGGAAGTTCGCGATTCAGGGGAACACACTGACGGGGACGATCACCATCATCGATACTGCGACGGATACGTTGGTCAAGATGATCCCCTGTGATCCAGGCTGCCACGGCGTGAACTTCGGCGCCAAGAAAGGCGGCGGCTACTATGCCTATGTCACCGGCAAGTTCGCCAATCGATTGATCGTGTTGGACTATGATCCAAACAACGATGGCAATGCGGAAGATGCGGTGGTGGTTGGAGCTGTGGTGCTAGCAGATGACAACGTTCCGAAAGACGATCAAATTGTTGGCAACCAGGGCTTTGGCGCTCAGGGCATCATGGCGGTGCCCAACGTCTACAACGGGTGGGTGCAGGAGTTGCCAGTTGGGTACAAGGCGCAGCTCACGAAGAAGCAGCGGAATCCGATCGGGCCGATCGAGAGCCGTAACCCGCGTCACGGGCATGATCGTGATGGCGACCATAACGATGATTGACTTGGTCGTCGTTAAAACCTGATTCGATTTGTACCGGACAAGTAAGTCGAGAAATTGGGCAAGGGCCCGGCGAGAATGGCGCAAATCCGTTCTCGCCGGGCTCTTCTCTTTTCGCTGATCGGCCTGGCTGGTCTTTCACTGGTCGCTCTGTCCGGGTTTTCCCTTTTCTCAAGGCTGTTGCGTTGGAGATTTCGCGAGTCAAGAATCAGGTCATGAATTTAGACGCGGGATTCATTGACGCTTCCGGCAACGGTTGTGTATAAGAAAGTGGCGTGTCACGCTTTGTTCCGAGTCACGCCCCGCGCGAGCTCCACGAAGACGGAATAAATAAATGGAACGTTCATGCGACGGCGGTTGACAGGGTTGGGACTGACGATTGCGACGGCCTTGTGGTGCGGCTGCTTCGGGCTAGCGCCGATCTCTGCCGCCGAGCCGGATGTGCGGGTCAGGGGGCAGGCCGATGCGCCGGTGACGTTGATCGAATACTCGGATTTCACCTGCGGGTACTGTGTCAAGTTCTTCAAGGAGACTTGGCCGCGCTTGCAGGCTCGCTATGTCGATACCGGCAAAGTGAGGTTCCTGTACCGAGACTTTCCGCGCGCCGACCAGGGGCCTGGTTTCGATGCGGCGATGGCGGCCCGCTGCGCCGGTGCGCAGGGCAAGTATTGGGCAATGCACGATCGTCTGTTCGGAGAAGGAGGGCGACTGGCTACGACCGTGTATGCCCGCCATGCGTCCGCGATCGGGCTGGATGCCGCCGCCTTTGCGCAGTGCGTCAAAGACGGACGCTATGCCAAGGCGATTTTCGAAGATCGGCAGGAAGCCAACAATTGGGGATTCCGAGGGACGCCGGGGTTCATTCTGTTTCGGACGCACAGCGAACCGAACGAGAAGGAACCGGCGATTGCCATTCCGGGGGCGTTCCCCTTTGAGATGTTTGCGGAGGAGATTGAACAGCTTCTTGCCGGCAAAGTGCGTTAGATGTAATTAAGGACGTGCAAGATGGTGCCGGAAGACGAGGGCAAGGTCATGCCGGTGCAGCCCGGCCGCTTTTCCGTCCAAGTGTGATGAGAGATGTAATGAGAGATTCTGTTGTATCGGTCACGTTTGTAACCAGATAGGAATATCTTATGGCATCACCACAGTTGTTCTGGCCGGTTTCCCATCGCGACGATGATTTTTGGGTCTGCATGTCCTGTCTGGGAGAGGTGTTCTATCGAAAAGTTCCCATGCCCGATTGTCCGTCGTGTCATGGGGTTTCGACCTATGAAGGGTTTTCTCTCGAGGCCATTCGAGATTGGGGAACGGAAGAATTGATCGCTAAGGCCGTTGCGGCGCAGCAAGAGTCGGCGACGTCGGAACCACCTCTCGAATCTTCAACCCCGGTCGAAGCGGCGGACTAGCAGGCCGCTGTTCGCAGGTATCTCGTGCAGCAATCTCGCCCCTTTCTCCTTCACGGCCAATGGAAGCAGAGCGACCAAACGACAAGGGTCACTGATCCCTTTAGCGGCCGGACCATCGCCACCGTGGCCCAAGCTACAGACGCCGATCTCGAAGAGGCGATCGCCTCCACGGTTGAAGCCGCGCCCGTGATGGCGGGCATGCCGGGACATGCTCGGTATAAGATCCTGCAACAGATCGCCGCCCTCCTTTCTCAACGCCGGGATGAGATCGCCTCCACGATCACCGCCGAAGCGGGCAAGCCGATCACGGATGCCAAGCGGGAAGTCGATCGGGCGGTGCAAACCTTTACGGTGGCGGCCGAGGAATCCCGGCGAATCGCCGGTGAAGTCGTCCCCTTGGATTGGACGCCGGGGTCCGATTCCCACGTCGGTATTCTCAGGCGGTTTCCTATCGGGCCCGTTCTCGGCATCACGCCGTTTAATTTTCCGCTCAATTTAGTGGCACACAAGGTGGCGCCGGCGTTGGCCGCGGGCAATTCGATTCTCATCAAACCGGCTCCCCAAACGCCGCTCACCGCGTTGTTGCTGGGGGAAATAGCCTTGCAGGCCGGGCTCCCCCCCGGCGGGCTCAATGTCGTGCCCTGTGACAATGTGTTGGCGGAGCGGTTAGTCGTTGATCCCCGCTTCAAGCTCTTAAGTTTTACCGGCAGCGCTGCGGTGGGTTGGATGCTCAAGGCGAAGTGCGGCAAAAAGAAGGTCGTGTTGGAACTGGGAGGCAATGCGGGGGTGATCGTCGAACCGGATGCCGATCTTGATCTGGCGGCCCGGCGATGCGCCGCCGGCGGGTTCGGTTATGCGGGCCAGACCTGCATTTCCGTCCAACGGGTGTTCGTACATCAGTCGGTGGCGGATCCATTCACGACGAAGTTGCTCATGCACGTTGCGCGGTTGAAGGCCGGAGATCCCACTGACGAGACAACAACCATCGGGCCGTTGATCGATCAATCCGCCGCCCATCGCGTCGAAAGCTGGATCAATGAAGCCGTGGCGGAAGGGGCCCGTGTGTTGCTGGGGGGAAAACGAATGGGATCGGTGGTCGAGGCGACCGTCTTGTCGGACGTGAAACCGGACATGAAAGTGTCCTGTCAGGAGGTGTTCGGCCCGGTGGTGACGGTGACGCCGTACAGCCGGTTCGGCGACGCGATCGCGATGCTCAATCAATCGGATTATGGGCTGCAAGCCGGCGTGTTTACGCGGGACATCAACAAAGTCTTTTATGCGTTTCGCCATCTGGACGTCGGAGCCGTGTTGGCCAACGAAATTCCGACGTTCCGTTCGGACCACATGCCGTACGGCGGCGTCAAGGATTCGGGGTTGGGACGCGAGGGCGTGCGGGCCGCCATTGAAGAGATGACGGAGCCGAAGCTGCTGATCGTGAACGCCCAGGGGCCGGACCCTTCGACCTAAGAATTGTAAAAATTGTTTCAGGATATTGCGAAGCGGAATCAATCTTGATACAAGAGCACGCTTTGTACGGGAACCGATTCTGATTCGGATGACTGAGGGCCGGAGATCCCCCGCAAGTCCCGCCGACAGCTCGAAAGCCCGGGCGACTCAATCACCAAGAGAGGGAGCACACATGGTACCGACGCACATGTTTTTGACGAGAGGAGTGGGCGTGCACAAGGAGAAACTGGCTTCTTTTGAGGAGGCGTTGCGAAGCGCAGGGGTTGCCTACTGCAATCTCGTCAGCGTGTCATCCATTTTGCCGCCCAATTGCAAAATCATCTCGCGGAATCGGGGCGAGAAGCTGTTGAGTCCCGGGGAAATCACGTTCTGCGTGATGGCCCGTTCCGAAACCAACGAACGAAATCGGCTGATTTCGGCCTCGGTCGGTCTGGCGAAACCGACGGACCGCAACAGCTACGGCTACTTATCCGAACACCATGCCCATGGCGAGACGGACGAGGAGACTGGCGAGTACACGGAAGATCTTGCGGCTCAGATGTTGGCCACCACGCTAGGGCTGGAATTTGACCCCAACGTCGCCTGGAAGGAGCGCGAGCAAGTATTTAAGATGGGCGGCAAGATCGTCAAAACCTCGAACATCACTCAGTCGGCGATTGGAAAAGCCGGTAAGTGGACGACGGTCATTGCGCTCGCAGTCTTCATCCCGGGCGAGAACGTAGCCAAGCGGTATCGCCGATAACGGATGCGTCGCTCTGACTCTTGGCTTGACCGGCGATTGATAAAAGGACGCATGCCATGACGTTGCCAGCCGGATGGGAAGGGCCGGAGCGCAATTTTCTCGGCCTCGAAGAACCGTGGTGCCATCCGGATCGGGCCGGCGTTTACGTCCTGCCGGTCCCTTACGAACACACGTCCAGCTACGTCCGAGGATCAGATCACGGCCCCTCCGCCATTCTCGAAGCATCCCGTCAGGTCGAGCTGTACGATGAGCAACTCGAATGCGAACCCTTTCGTGAATGGGGTGGGATTGCCACGGCGTCGGCGTTGGATCTGGAGGGGAAAGTGGATCGGGCCGCCGTCGCCGCCATCGAGCAGTTCGTTCGCCCTCACGTCGAGGCGGGGCGATTTCTTGTGACGTTGACCGGGGAACATACCGGCGCATTGGGAGCCATCCGCGCCCACGCCCGACGCCATCCGAATATGTGCGTCGTGCAGATCGACGCGCACGGCGATTTGCGGGAGGCCTACCAAGGCAACCCCTTCAGCCACGCCAGTGTCATGGCCAGAGTGGTGGGGGATGGGCATCCGCTGGTCCAGGTCGGCATACGGTCGATCAGCGAGGAAGAGATGATTAGAATGAAGACGACGGACCGGATCACCACGTTTTTCGCCGCAAGCCTCTTGGATCCCTCCGGTCCCTACAGCGGACAGGCCTCCCGATGGATCCCCGACGTCGTGGCCGCTTGCAACGGTCCGGTGTATCTTACGTTCGACTGCGACGGGCTTGATCCTTCCATTGTTCCCGCGCTAGGCACTCCCGAGCCGGGTGGGTTGGGCTGGTACGACACGTTGAATCTGGTCGCGGCCCTGGCCGGAGGCCCCGGTATCGTGGGGATGGACGTGAGTGAAATGACCCCTATTGACGGGTTTGTGGCACCCCAGTTTTCGGTGGCTCGGTTGATCTATCGCATGCTCGGCCGCATCAAGGCCGCAAAGCTTGTTCGAGAGTCATCTCCTGCCTTGTAAGCTCTTGCACGGTTGTCGACGGGTCGCCCGTGACCGCTTTCATTCGCATCAACAAGTTTTTCACCGAGCAGGGGATTTGTTCCCGGCGCGAGGCGGATCGTCTGATTGAATCGGGAGCCGTCACGATCAATGGGCGTGTGGCCAAGCTGGGTGATCGGGTAAGTCGTTCGGACGTGATCGCCCGTGATGGACGGGTGATCCCCTGGGGGAAAGCGCCCGTTTATATCAAATACCACAAGCCGGTGGGGGTGACGACCACCAGCGAGCCGCACGTGCATCGCAACATCATTGCGGAAATCGGCTACCCGGAGCGGATTTTTCCGATCGGACGGTTGGACAAAGATTCTTCCGGATTGATTCTGCTGACAAACGACGGGGACATCGTCAACGAAATCCTGCGCACTGAGTTCGGACACGAACGGGAATACGTTGTCGAGGTGGATCGCCCGTTCGATCGATGGTTTCTCGATCAAATGGCTGCGGGCGTGGAAGTGCTTGGAGCCATGACAAAACCATGCAAGGTTTCCCGCGTCGGACCCAAGCGGTTTCGAATCATTCTCACGGAGGGACGCAATCGCCAAATCAGGCGGATGTGTGCGGCGTTGGGCCACCGGGTCGTGAGCCTTCACCGCGTGCGGATCATGCACGTCACCATTGATGAGCTTGCCGCGGGAGAATGGCGCGAGTTGACCGCTCAAGAGCGGGAAAAACTGTTGGAAGCCGTGGGGCGTGGATAAGCCACCCCGGCTCCGCGGCGAATAGATAGTTGTCTTGGAGAAGGCGCAGAAAGCTAACCGTTCTCAGTCCAGCTCCCGCCGGGCCGCTTGGACGATCGCCAGAACCGCCGGATGTTTGAGGCGGCGCTCGACGGTGATTGCATAAAAGTGCTGTTTGACGGAATCCAGACGGCCGATGGGCGATACCTGGTATTGGCGGCAGATTTCCTTTTCCATCGCGGTGATGCCGGGGAAAATGCCGAATCCTTCCTGACCAAAGGCTTTGAGCGTCGCGCTGTCGTCGAACTCGCCTACGATGGTGGGTTGGAGGTGATGGTGGACCAACCACTGGTCGATCGATCGACGAAGGGCTGCGTCTGCGGTAGGCAGGAGCATCGGGGCGCCGTGCAGCGAACGAGGAAACTCGCGTTTATAGAGCGACGCCAATTTCGGCGTGCCGAAGAACGTCACTCCCGATTCGCCGATGGGATGGCTGTAGGCATGCACCTTGAAGTTCGACGGCGCGGGCATATCGGAGATGACAAGGTCGTATCGGTGCATCGTCAAGTCGGCCAGGAGCCGATGGAGTTTGTCCTCTTGGCAGACCAAGTGCATGGGCTGATCCAAGTTTAGTCCCGCTCGGAGGAGATGATTTGCCAGCGGTTTGGGCACGACGTCGGCGATGCCGACGACCAGGCGTGCCTGGTGCCCCTCCGCACGTCCCTTCACCGTGTTCAGCAACTCTTGTCCCATGGCGAAGATGGCTTCCGCATATCCAAACACCACGTGTCCCATCTCGGTCAACGCGAGCCGGCGTCCCGTGCGCACGAACAATTTTTCCCCCAAGGACTGTTCCAGGAGCCGGATTTGTCCGCTGATGGTCGGTTGAGCGAGGCGAAGCTCCTCGCAGGCTTTGGCGACCGTGCCGTGTTTGGCGACGGACCAAAAGTACAGCAAATGGTGATAGTTGAGCCATTCCATTATGGTTTACGTCGAAAGTGGCGCATTCACTATACATCGTCTTTCACGAAGATTCCAATCCGTTTTATCTATTTTTCACAAAAGGGCCATGATTGCTACTCTCCCGCCCGCGCTATAGATACACCCGTAACATACATACGAAAGGAGCATCCTCGTGATCGCCCTGCTGCTGGTCGTGCTCATCTCGACGCCGATGATCGCACTGGCGGAACCGGTAACCGATTCGAGGACTCCGCCGACTCAGCCGAACCGCACCGCTCCTCTCACCATCGAAGAAGTTCTCGCCAGAATTGAGCTGACCCATCCCCTGCTTCAGGCGACCGGAACCGAGCGTATGAAGGCTCGGGCCAAGGTTTTGAAGGCATTGGGGGCTTGGGAGCCGACAGTTAAGAACATTACAGAAATAGAACGTTACGAAACGTGGAATCTCACGACGTCGCCGTTCTTACCGAAGATCCAGACCGGCGGATTTAACGACACCAAAATCCAGGTGGGGCATCCGTGGGGCTTCCAGGTCGTTGGCGGGATTCGGAATGGAATGGGGGATCGTATCAACCAAAACTTTATTGCCATCATTCCAGATCTCCAACTGTTCTATCCTCAGCAGCAACTTATCCTTGGTGGATCGTTTCAACTCTTGCGCGGCTTGATCATCAACGAAGAGAACGCCGAGTTTCAGCAGGCCGAACTGGCTGGGCCGCTTGCGGAGGTGAAGGTGGCTCAGAAACGGCAGGACCTCTATCTGGCTGGTGCCGTCCAATACTGGGATTGGCAGGTGGCGGTCAAGCAGGCGGAGGTTCAGAAGCAGGCGCTGGCGGTGGCCGAAGCTCGCTATCAACAGATTGAGGGGCAGGCCAAGGCGGGCAAGGTGTCGCCGCTCGATGTGGTCGAGATCGGCCAGGAA
>JAIWOH010000205.1 GCA_020216985.1 Nitrospira sp. | reverse complement strand
GCAGTTTCACGCATGCCAGTCTACCGGAAGCCGCGGGACCTTGCTCACACCCCCGCCTTTACAGGCGGGGACCTCCCGCTGGATTAGAAGAGGCTATGGTTTCACCGCTGCCCTTGGTCTCCAAAGGAAGTGTCAATAAACCTCGTGCGCGCATCGATCGCGCTTCGTCCCGCTGCGTCTTACATTGACACCACTCTTGGAATCGGCGAAGGATGGTCGTGTTGTTAGAGCCGCGCCGTGGCAAGAAGGGGGGGCAAGCCCCCATGGGGCGTCGGCATTCAGAATGCTAGGCATGGCCTCCCAGACTGCTTGGCGGAGGGGTTTGCGTCGGGGCGACTGTCTAAGAATAGGTTCTCCAGGAAAGCGCTCCCGAATCCGTTTCTATCGTTTAACAAGGGGACAAACTTATAGAGATGGAATCTCGTGCTGTCAATCAGTATTTTGAGATAGGTTCTAGGACGTTCCGTTCAGCCTCGATATGGATGCTGTCGGCTATTGGTCGTGTTTCATGAAAGGTTGATTGGAAGACCGGATTCAGCCGATGACGCGGCGATGGATGCTGGCATCCGAACTGCCTGGCTGGAACCTGAAAGCCGAATAAGCCTGTTGGCTCCGCAGATCCCCGCAGATACCCACCGTGAAGGGTGAGAGACCCGCCTCTCTATCTTTTGACTTGAAGGAACTTGTGCTCCATGTCGAGAGTTATAGAAATCATCTCTTCCTCAGGATCTGGACTGCCCAAAGGATGACGTCCGATAATCACAAGTCAGCCTCGCTGAATCGATCACCACGGACGTAGCCCCCATCAACTTCAATCTTCCTTTTGCGGGGTTGGGGGGATGACCCCACCAACTAGCATGCCAACATGCCAGCATGGGGAATTTCACATGCTCGCTCAGCCTTTCGCCCCAAACATCCTGACAAATGGCTCCCCCTAAAACCATTCCAAATACCATCGACATGGGCCAACACGCTCACTTGACGGCATGTAGGGGCTTGAGTAGAGTTGATAGAGATAAATGAAAAAGGTGTAAAAGCGTGAATTCCCCACTCGATGAAACTGTCCCGTTCGCCGCACAGGCGATCCCCTTTCATGAGTTCCTGGCATCGGGGAAGTTGCCGGAGGGCTATCTCAGCAGCGAATATATCGCCCAGCAATTTGTCGAACGCCTTGTGCATTATGTCTTGAGCGTACCGTCAGGAAGTTACACGATGGCTCAGCTTAGCCAACTTCTTGAGCAGTTAGATCCCAGAAGCCAAGTGTTTTTTTTCAAGCGACTCAAGGAAACCAGCCCCGATTGCTTAAAAGATTTTGCCCCTCTGTACTACGGATTCATGAACGAGTTTCACTCGCTCCTTTTTACGTAACCGGACAAAATACTGTTTGTCGGTCCTCCATTCTCGTGTATAATAATTGCAGACACAAGGAGCTAAGCAGAATGAATCATTCTCTTCAACGCGCAGTAACCAGCTTTTATAACCTCATTTACGAGGCGCAAACCTTTGCTACTGCCATGGCGCGCATTGATACGGCGGAACAAGACCACTATGCCGGCAGAATCGAAGGACTGAACTGGGTCCTTGATCGATGTCAAGAACTTGAGGAAATGGATGCCAACCTGAGTCCTTCCTCGCTTCAAAGAGTGTTGGCGGAAGTGAAGTCTGATCTCGAGCACGAGCTTTCTGTGCAGCGCCGTGAAAAAGGCAGAAGGGCCGATGGTCGAGAGGAAGCATTAAATTTTGTGGCCGATTACCTCGGAAGCTTGATTACCGCAACCGAGATTGAATCTGCCAAAACGACCGTCTAGCAACCGCGAAGCTTGCTCCATCCGCTGCGAACCGTCATTCAGGCGGATCCCTCGAATATGAAGGTGCATCTACGTGCAGAGAAGAGGGTTGTATCTATAGTCTATATAGTCTAATGGTTTCCGGACGATCTTCCTTCCGCAGCGGATTACTCCTCATTTACGAATAACGGCGGTATCATCTTTGCTGCAAAGTGTTGGGGTTCTTCCCTTTCTCGAATTAGAAACTCTATTTATCAGCTAAACTTGATCTTCGTTTGATTTCATTTCTATAATAAAAAAATATGGAACGGATTTTTCGCTCTTCATCAGACTCTACACAGCAGGGCGGCGGGTATTCGTACGGATCGGGCGCAAGATCGTCGGAACAAACACCACAGAACCAATTTCGCTCGCTGAAAGCGTCTCTTCTGTACTGCCCTCGTTGCCAAACAGCCACTCCGACGCGCGAGCGATTGCTGCTGATCTTGCCGAGCGGAATCCTTTACGAATACCTCTGCGCCTATTGTGGTACCTCAACGGGTTCGAAAACAGAAAATCCTCTCGACAGTGTGACGCTCATACACCCGTAATCGAAAAGAACCGGCACCGGCGTGTCTTGATGACATAATCTTGCATGCGGACGATGGATTCCATTTGCCAAGATACGTGAGTTGAAAGCCGGGTATCGCTCCGCACAAAGAGGAATAAGCTATGACACGGCGGAACAAGGCGCATGTTCTTGTGCGGAAGGGCATCCCTGTCGACCGGTTATGTTCCGAGGGAATGGGATGCAGATGGCACTTCCCCAGATGCCGGTCCATGTCAACTTCTCGCCGACAGAGTGTCGAACGGAAACGTTGTCGACATGAATAACCGACGATCAGGTATAACGGTCGATCGGGATTCCCTCTTCAATCAACATCACTGGGATGTCGTCAACAATAGGATAGAGGATCTTCCCGTCGGCTCGGAGAAGGCCGCCGGTTAAGGTTTCCGCTACGACTGCTTCTCGCCGGTTTCTGACGTTGCCTCTCCGAATCTGATCGTTCACCGTTGAGAGCAACGTGTCATCCGCCAACTTCACGGCCTGCTTGGTTTCAGGGCAGCAGAGTATGGAGAGCAGTTCAGGATCGATCGACATGGTTTCGGTCCCTTTCTTCAGGATAAGACGACGCTATGCGGTCACGATGAAAACATCTTCATCCGGACGGAATAGAAAACACAAGCCGGTTTTCCTTCAGGAAACAAATTTTGCTAGACTGCACTAAAGTCCGTGAGAAAAGAAGCGGCTATTTCGCCAATGACCAATTCGCTCTCAAAGACTTTTCTCTCGGGATTGGTGCTCCTCGTTCCAACGTGGGCCACCATTTTGATCCTCTTGACGCTCTTCAACACCCTCGACGGCATCGTCGGAAGCCATATGACTGATCCGATACCCGGTATTGGGTTATTGCTGTTCGTGATGATTGTCGTTCTGGCCGGTATCTTAGCAGACCACATCATCGGGAAAAACCTCCTCGAACGGCTTGAGCAACGGCTCGAACAAATTCCGCTGGTGCAGACCATCTATCTAACGTTGAAAGGAATGACGGACGTCCTGAATTTCAGATCACGGTTTGGGCACAGCAAGGTCGTCGCATTTCCGTTTCCCCGCAACGGACTGTGGGCGCTTGGATTCGTCATGGGCACAGCGCCGTCTCCTCTCCAAATTGAGCCGCCTCCTTCGACGCTGTTTATGGTGTTTGTTCCGACGGCGATCCATCCCTTTACCGGCTATTTGGCCTTCATCCCGGAACGGGATCTTGTGCCGATCAATCTCCCTCCGGAAGACGCCATGAAATTGGAGTTCTCCGCCGGTTTTTATCAGCCCAAGAGCGGCTGGCTCAGCCGCTCGAGCGCCGTCGCTCCTGATCCATGAAAAAGACACCAATGGTGCGAATACGGCCGGCGAAGCGAGACGACATGAATGCGCTCGTCGCATTCAGTCTTGCCATGGCAAGGGAAACCGAGGGGAAGCGGCTCGATGAAACACGGCTACGCAAAGGAATTCACGCGGTCCTCTCCGACCCTCGGCTCGGATCGTTTATAATCGCGGAAGCCAGGGAAAGGAGCCGGCGGCGCATCGTGGGTCAACTGATGCTCACCTATGAATGGAGCGACTGGCGCAATGGGATATTTTTATGGATACAAAGCGTCTATGTCGATCCCGCATGGCGGCGACAAGGGATCTATCGGGCTCTATACCGCCATGTGCTTGAACAGGCAAGGCGCGACCCTGCAAACTGCGGGATCAGGCTCTATGTGGCGCGCAACAATCGGACGGCCCGAACCGTCTATCGGCGTGTCGGGTTATCACCGACACAATATATCGTTTACGAACAGGATTTTGTTTTAGAGTCTCTAACAAATCATCGCCGCGGTTAGCGTGGAAATGGAGGTTGTATGATCGTCGTACGGACCGGCATTCTTCTGCTGTCCCTCGCCTTGGTCCTTTCGGGCTGTGTCATCAGTCGGGGGCGGATCGGAAATCCCATTGACGAAGAGAATCTCGGGCGAATCGAAAAGGGGGTCACCCATCGAACTCAAGTGGTCGAACTCTTGGGAGCGCCCGATCGAATCAATCAGGCGCCGGATCGCGACATCTTTCAATACTATTACTATGACGCAAAGTCTCCGGCTTTGATTTTACTCGTGTTCAATCTGCTTACATTAAACGCGAAAAGCGACAACCTCTACATTTTCTTGGACAAGCAAGGTATCGTCCAAGACGTCATTTACGGCAAGCGGACCGACCGGGTGGATTTTTCCCTGCGTCCCTGGGGGTCGTGACCGTGCGCTCCTCACCCTTGCTGAACGCGGCTCTTCTCGGCATCCTCATTCTGTCCCTCTCGGGCTGTGCGGTCAGACGAGTGGAATTCAACGAAGCGATTACCGCCGAGCAGTTGCGGTTCATTCGCCTTGGGGAGACGACGCTTCAGCAGGTAGTGGAGCGTCTTGGTCCCCCAGAAGACATTACCATGGAGGCCGATCAACTGATTGCCGAATTCCGCTGGAGCACCACCCGCTCCGCTTCGCTTAACCTTGGCTATCTCTTCCGACTCATCTCCCCTGTCTCGCCCACGCTCACTCTGTCCGGTACGGGCATCAATATCGAACACGTCCAGTTTCTCTGCGATAAGCGGCTTATCGTCCGTGCATACGCTTTTGGAAAGGCGGACGAGCATGCGATCATTGAATTCTGGCCGTTCTAGCATTTGCGCTCTAGCATTTGATAGTTTCCAGCGAACTTGCCATCCCGCTATAATGCGCCCATGTCCACGGACAATCCCGACGCACAAGCGCCATGCCCGCCTGAGCTCTCGTCCTCTTACATTCCGGCTCTCGAAGATACGGAGTTCCTTCGGCGCGACGAGCTGCGCCCCATTCGTATCGGCCTCGAGCTCTTAAAACCCGAGTTGATTCAGCGTGAAGAAGGCGTCCGTTCAACTATCGTGGTTTTCGGGAGTGCGCGGATCCATGAGCCGCGCGTCATGAAGGAGGCGCTTCAACGGGCAGAAGAGGAACTGGCTCGTTCACCGGATGATCCCCAAGCTCGGAGCAAAGTCGCCATTGCGAAGCGTCAGTACGAACTGTCGAAGTATTACGACATCGCCCGGGAATTCGGGCGTATCGTGTCTTCGACCTGTCAGATCGATGGGCGGTGCGACTATGTGATCGTCACCGGCGGAGGGCCGGGAATCATGGAGGCCGCCAATCGAGGAGCCGCCGACGTGTGCGCCAAATCGATCGGGCTGAACATCACGCTGCCACACGAGCAACGGCCGAATCCCTACATCACGCCTCATCTCAGCTTTCGGTTTAAATACTTCGCCATCAGAAAAATGCACTTCCTATTGCGCGCCAAAGCCTTGGTGGCGTTCCCTGGAGGATTCGGCACGCTCGACGAGTTGTTTGAAACCCTGACGCTGCTTCAGACCGGCAAAACCGAGCGTGTCATGGTCGTCTTGGTCGGGCGAGACTTCTGGGAGCGGTTGATCGACTGGTGGTGGCTTGTCGACAACGGCCTCATCGCCGAGCATGATCTCCAGTTGTTTCACTATGCCGAAACCGCGCAAGAAGCCTGGGAATTAATCGCGCGCCAAAACGGAGTTCTTCCTCCATGAAACTGTCCTTCCACGGTGCGGCCCGGTCGGTGACGGGGAGCCGGCATCTGATGGAAGTTCCGGGCTTCAGGCTCCTCTTTGATTGCGGCCTCTTCCAAGGGCGGAGGGACGAAAGTTTTCATCACAATCGCTCGTTGGGATTTGACCCTAAATCCATCGACGCAGTTCTGCTCTCCCACGCGCACATTGACCATTCCGGCGCCTTGCCGGTTCTACCGCAGCACGGGTTTTCCGGAAAAGTTTACGCCACCAAGGCCACGGCGGACTTAGCCGGCCTCATGCTTGAGGACTCGGCTCGGATTCAAGAAAGCGATTGCCGCTACGTGAACAAACGGGAAAACCGAAACAGGAGAAGGTGCATCCGGCCTTTCTACACCAGCAAGGATGTCCGCGCCATTGTCCGACGGTTCGAAGGGGAGCGTTACGGAGATCAGATCAAGATCGCCCCTCGGGTCACCGCGACCTTTCATGATGCCGGTCACATTCTCGGTTCGGCTGCGATCAGAGTCAAATACACCGCTCGTGGCAATACGACGACGGTGTTGTTCAGCGGAGACCTGGGCCGAGCCCATATGCCCATCGTGCGCGATCCCGAACCTCCGCCGCCCTGCGACGTCCTCATCGTCGAGTCCACCTATGGAGACCGTTTGCACGAGCAACTCGGAGAAGAGATCAAACAAAAAGCGGCCGGGCTCATCGCCCATGCCAAACTCCACAAAAGCAAAATCATCGTGCCGGCCTTCGCCGTGGGCCGCACGCAGGACTTGGTGATGCGGATCAAGGAATTGATCGGCGAGGGGCGAGTCGATCCCATCCCCATCTATATCGACTCGCCGTTGGCCGGCCAAGTCACGGAGATCTTCCGTCGCCATCCAGACTGTTATGACGAAGATACGCTCAAAACCTTTGCATCGGGGGATGACCCCTTCGCCTCGCGCTACATCCGGTTCGTCTCTTCGCCCGAGGAGAGCAAACGGCTCAACGCCATGAAAGGCCCCTGCGTCATCATCTCATCATCGGGCATGTGCGAAGGCGGGCGCGTCGTCCACCATCTCAAACACGCGATTCAAGACGAGGCGAACGTCGTCGTGTTCGTCGGCTTTCAAGCCGAACACACATTGGGAAGAAAGCTCGTGGAAGGATGGGATGTGGTTCCTATTTTCGGGGTGCCGACGCCGAGGCGCGCGCAGGTCGTAACGTTCAACGGTCTGTCCGCCCACGCGGATCGAAACGATCTGTTGGCGTATATCAGAGCGATCACTCCCGAGCCCAGTGTGATCTTCGTCGTGCATGGGGAGGAAAAACAGGCGCTGTCGTTGGCGGCCGCCATCCAAGCCGAACATCCGCGCATCGACGTGCGGATTCCCCATCGAGGAAGCAGCCATGACATCTAAGTTGTCCCATGTTCCGCACGCCTTTTGGTTCGCGTTACGATCTACCGTTGCAGTGGCGGTCTGGTGCATGTTCTTTTGGACCGCCCTCTTGGTCCAGGCGGGCGACGCGGCGGATGTCCGTCAGCGGGTCCGTGAGCTGGGCATCATCGTGGGGCAGTATCAGCCCGGACCGTTCAACGCCATCACCGACGTGGCAGGAGTGAAGGTCGGTCACCGGACGTTGGTCCAAGGAGAGGGACCCCTGAAACCGGGCGAAGGACCGGTGCGGACCGGCGTCACGGTGATCATCCCGCGCGAGGACGTGTGGCGAAAGAAAGTCCCTGCCGGCTCCTTCGTCCTCAACGGTACGGGCGAGATGACGGGCCTGTCATGGGTCGCGGAATCCGGTTTTCTCGAATACCCGATCGCGCTCACAAACACACTCAACGTTCCCCGCGTCGCCAACGGCGTCATCAGTTGGATGATCAAACGGTATCCCGCGATCGGGATCTCCGACGACACCCTGACGCCGGTCGTCGCCGAGTGCGATGACGGACGATTAAACGACATTCAGGGACGGCATGTTGCGGAAGAGGACGTCGTTGCCGCGCTGGACGGCGCCGAGGGCGGGCCGGTGCAGGAAGGAGCGGTGGGGGCCGGAACCGGGATGATTGCCTATGGATTTAAGGGAGGGATCGGCACGTCGTCGCGCAAATTGCCTCCGCAAGAGGGAGGCTACACGGTGGGAGTGCTTGTCAACGCCAATCACGGGCGCAGGCACGAGCTGGTGATGAACGGCGTGCCGGTCGGCCGGCTCTACGAATCGGCCTCGCCGCGAGCGGAAGCTCTTCAGTCGGGACCGCATGAGGGGTCGATCATCATTGTCATCGCGACGGACGCGCCGCTCGACAGCCGCCAACTCGGCCGCCTGGCCAAACGAGCCGCGCTGGGTCTTGCCCGCACCGGGGCGACCGCCCGCCATGGGAGCGGAGATTTCATGCTGGCGTTTTCCACGGCTAATGTCATCCCTCATGACCCTCAAGAGCCGACCTATACCCTGATCCACCTGGCCGACGTCCATTTGAATCCGTTAATCACCGCGACCGTGGAGGCGACAGAGGAGGCCGTGCTCAACGCCCTGACCATGGCGACCACGACGGTCGGTCGGGACGGCTATCGGGCGGAGGCCATCGATCTCGATCGCCTGAAGGTCATCTTGGCGGACACTATCCGCCGATGACCGGAGCGCGAGACCTTTCCGAATTGACAGCGGAAGGAACGTCTTTTCTTCAAGGGAGCGGAGCCGGCGGCTCTGCCGGAAGTTCCGTTACTATCTCGATCGCTCCGCTTTCCACGTGATACAGGGCGCCGACAATGGCGATGCGCCGGTCGTGAACGAGCTTGTCCAACGAGCGACTGTGCCAGCGGAAAGATTCGACCGCCCGCTGCACGTTTTGACGGGTGACGGTGTCAATGAAGGCGTCGAACCGGCTCTGTTCTCCCTCTCGCAGATCCCGACAGGCGGTCGGGTCGATAGAAGACTGAATGTCGGTGACGATGGATCCGAGGTGATCGCATCCTGTGGCCGCGGCGGCGGTCTGAGCGGAACAAGCCAGCTTGACCGCCGTGGTGACGGCTCCGCAGTGCGTATGGCCCAACACAAGAATCAGCTTGGCTCCGGCGACCGCGCAACCGTACTCCGCGCTGGCCAGAATCTGAGGGTTTACGACATTTCCCGCGATGCGGATGCTGAAAATATCCCCCATCCCCAAATCAAAAATGATCTCGGCGGGGGTTCTTGAATCGATGCAGCTCAGCACGACGGCCAATGGATGTTGTCGATCGGCCGTCGCTCGGATCTGACGGACCAGGTCTCTGGTGAGACGACGACCGCTGCGAAACCGCTCGTTCCCGTCTTTCAGGATTTGAAGGACCTGTCGGGGAGTGAGTGACTTCTGAAGCTCACGGGTCGAATAGTCGAGGTATTGAATCCGATCCTCGAACTGGTATTCGGCCTTAAACCCGACCAAGCTGACCTCGATATGACGGGCGGGAGCGGACAGTTCCTTAAAGTCTCGAATCAGGTCGAGTACGTCCGGGTCGATGTAGTCCGTATTTTGAGCATCGATCAGCACATGGCCGTTCGCCGGGGCTTCCGACAGCGCGTGAGCGAGAGCTGCGCGATTCAAGAAGCTCACTTGATTGGTCAGTTCAATGTGCAGGACTTCCCCGCCCAGGTGTTTCTCGACGATGCGCCGCATTGGGTGGCGCATGTTGCTGTGGAGAATGAACCCGATGGCGGTCGCCAAGCCGATGAGAATGCCGGTGAGAAGATCGGTCAGAACGATGGCGACGACCGTCACCCCGAACGGCAAAAACTGAGATCGTCCTTCGCTCCACATCTGTTTGACCAACGCGGGGCTCGCAAGTTTGACGCCGGTCACCAGCAGAATCGCCGCCAGGGAAGAAAGAGGGATTCTGTTGAGCCACGTTGGAATAAGCGGAACGGCCACTAGCAACAGGATTCCATGAATAACGGCGGACCGTTTCGTTTCCCCGCCCGCCATGACGTTGACGGAGCTGCGCACAATGACCGATGTGACAGGAAGCCCGCCGATCAAGCCGGAGACGATGTTTCCAACCCCTTGGGCCAGCAGCTCGCGATTCGTTGGGGAAGGACGTTGCCGGGGGTCAAGTTTGTCCACGGCTTGGATGTTTAAGAGAGTCTCCAGAGACGCAACCACCGCGATGGTGAGGGCCGCGGTGTACACCGCCGGGTTTCCCCACTGTGAAAAGGCCGGCGGCGACAGGAGGGACAGGAGTCCCCGAAGGTCCTCGATGATCGGAACTTGAACGAAATGGCTCGACTTGATCAGCCAGGGATCGCCAAGGTGCTCAAACCACAGGCCTGCTCCGACGCCCAGGAGCACCACGACCAGAGGAGCCGGAACAAGAGATTCCTTGAGCGGCTTCCACCGTTCCCATGCCACCAGGACCGCGAGTGACAGCAAACCGATGACGGAGGCACCCAATTGAACATCGCTGAACAGGCCAAACAACTCGGAAAACGTCGTTTCTTGGTCCGGTTGAAAGAACGACATCTCACCTTCAGGATCGGTGTCGTGGCCCAGGACGTG
>JAIWOH010000204.1 GCA_020216985.1 Nitrospira sp. | reverse complement strand
AGGGATTTGTTTGAGAATGAGGATGGTACCGATTGCCGCGAGGAGTCCTTTAATGACGCTGGAAGGGAAAAACGCGGCAATGAACCCCATCCTAGCGAGGCCCAAGCCTATTTGAATCAGCCCCGCGACAACCACCGCCAGGAGAAACGTCTCAAACGAGCCGAGCGCGGCAATCTGGGCCGCCACCACGGCCGTCAAACCGGCCGCCGGTCCGCTGACGCTCGTGTGCGACCCGCTCACCACTCCCACGACGATTCCGCCAACGATGCCCGCCAACAGTCCTGACATCAGCGGCGCGCCGGATGCGAGGGCGATTCCCAAACAGAGAGGCAACGCGACAAGGAACACGACGAGCCCCGCCCTCATGTCGGCCGACAACGTGCTGGAAGAAAAGTTGGCCATCGTCGTGTTCCCGCCAGTTAGCCTATACCGCTCTCCCCGTTTGGCTCAAGAAACGTGATGACGATAAGGGGGACGGTGGGTTTCGGTTCAAATCGTTGTGATCCTGCGAAAAGGGGAACAGACGAGGTTAAGTTCAAGAGACGATCCGGCGCTCGCGGATGGCCGAGAAGCTTGCAATTCCGAAGGCCTCATCTGTATGCTCTACCCCGGCTCAAAAAGAGTTCAGACAATGAACGAATATCAAATCGGCGGCGGTCTCAAGCTGTTCACGGCTGTTGAAAAGACAGAGGCCTTTGCCGAGTTCTTGAAGACGCGCATGGTTCGGGCGTTGGAAACGGAAGATCCCACCGAACTGCATTATCTGCTCGCCCAGCTCGACGACTATCATTCCTATCTCTGGCGTTATTACAAGAAGTTGGCGCAGGATCGGGCTCAACGAATGGACCCGGGGGTCTGATTTCCCGGGGTATCTGATAGGCAATCGCATGCCGGATCTTCGGTCTTTATCATTCACTCGCCCGTCGTCGTTGCGCTTTGCGGCGGCTCTCTCAAAACGATCGGATACGGAAGCCGCCGCATGTGACCTTGCCGGCGACATTCGGTCCAAGCTGGAATCCGCCCCGATCGACCTGGCCTGCCTGTTTTTCTCCGCGCATCACGTTCGGCGTGCCGCGCGATTGGCTTCGACGATCCATCGGCTGCTCTCCCCGCGATTACTGATCGGCTGCAGCGGCGAGGGAGTCATTGCCGGAACAGAGGAACTGGAGAGCATACCGGGAATTTCGCTGTGGGCCGCGTCGTTGCCAGGTGTCACGCCAGCCCCTGTTCGCCTGACCTTTTCTCCGACGCAAGACCAATTTCGATTGCAGGAGTGGTCTGAGCCCGATGGACCTCCCTCCGCCCTTCTGCTCTTGGCCGATCCCCTGACTCTGCCGATGCAAGAAGCTTTGAAGTTTCTTGCTCAACGGTATCCCGAGGCCATGGCGATCGGAGGCCTGGCGGGAGGAGGGAGCGAAAGCGGCGAGAATCGATTGGTCCTGCAAGGGGAGGCCCTCACGGGCGGACTCGTGGGAGTGCGGTTTTCCGGCCCTTTGGCCGTTCGCCCCGTCATTTCGCAGGGGTGTCGGTTGGTAGGAGAGCGGTTTATCGTCACCAAAGCCGAGCACAATCGTATCCATGAACTGGGCGGTGTTCCCGCGCTGGAACGGCTGCGAGACCTTCTGGAAGCCATGTCGGAAGAGGAGCGGGAACAGGCCAAAAGCGCGCTCCACATCGGTATCGCCGTCGATGAATACCGGGATCGTTTCGAGCGCGGGGATTTCCTCATCCGTCACCTGATCGGGGTCGATCAAGAGACCGGATCACTGGCGATCGGCGATCTTGTGCGAGAAGGCCAGACCGTGCAGTTCCAACTCCGGGATGCGCGTTCGGCCGGCGAAGATTTGAAAGAGTTGCTCGATACCGATCGGCTCGGGCATCGCCAAGCGCCTCTTGGAGCTCTGTTGTTCAGTTGTTGCGGACGCGGGCGGGGGCTGTTCGGGAAATCTCATCACGATGTACGCACCGTGGCGGATCGGTTGGGTGGAATACCCGTTGCCGGGTTTTTTGCCCAAGGAGAGATCGGCCCTGTGGGAAGACACAACGTCCTCCACAGTTATACGGCCAGCATAGCCATCTTTGCCGAGCCGGAACATAACATCGCCCTCGGAGACCGCTTGTACGAAGAGCAGCGAATGTCATAAAACGATTCGTACCTTCAAATAAGATAACGGCTTCGCGTCCCATTCTTCTATGATTCAGCAAACCCCGCTCATTGCTCAACATCGAGCCGCAGGCGCCAAGCTTGTTCCGTTCGCCGGTTGGGAAATGCCGATTCAGTACAGCGGAGTGGTGGACGAATATCAGGCGGTGAGAACCAAGGGAGGATTGTTCGACGTCAGCCACATGGGCCGCATTATGGTTGAGGGGCCGGCCGCCGGGTCGTTTCTGCAAACCGTCACTACCAACAACGTCGCCGCGCTTGAGCCGTGGCACGCGCACTATTCGATGGTTTGTAACCACAGGGGCGGCATCAAGGACGACGTCTTCGTCTATCGGTTGGGCGATGCCTACTCGTATCTTCTCTGTGTGAATGCGTCCAATCGTGGCAAGATTCTGTCGTGGCTGCTGGAACAGGCCCAACGGGGTGTTGATTGTCGCATCCAAGATCGATCGGGAGAGATCGCTCAAATCGCCTTGCAAGGGTCTGCCACTAAGGAGATCGTCGCAAAACTTGGAATGCCGGAGCTGGAGAGGCTGAAGCGGAGGGAATCGGCGCGAGTGACCCTCGGAGGTGTTTCGTGTCTTGTCGCCCGGACCGGCTATACCGGCGAATTCGGCTACGAGTTCTATGTATTCGGCCATCCCGCAACGGTGTGGATGACCTTACTGGAAAGCGGACGGCCGTTCGGAGTCAAGCCGGCGGGGCTTGGGGCTCGCGACCTGCTTCGGTTGGAGATGGGGTATCTGCTCTACGGCAATGATATCAATGAGGACACGACGCCGCTTGAGGCAGGGGCCGAATGGACGATCGACTTTGCCAAAGGAGAGTTTATCGGCCGGGCTGCGTTATGGTCCCAGAGACAGGCCGGACCGGCACGCCGCCTCATCGGCTTTGAGTTGACGGAGAGAGCCGTCCCGAGGCAAGGATTCACCATTCTTGATAGGACGACCGGCCAAGTGATCGGAACAGTCACCAGTGGGAATTTCTCCCCTATTCTACAAAAGGGGATCGGTATGGGGTACGTATCTTCCACCCATACCGCTCCCGGAACTCCCGTCGCCATTGACATTCGAGGAAAGGTGATCCCGGCCGTCGTTGTGCGCCCCCCCTTCTATCGGAAGGTTCCTGGGAACTCATGATGCGGGATGTGTGAGAGAAGCGGTTGCCTTTGCAGGCCGCCTTGGCAGGGGAGGATCGTCCTCAATGGTGAAAAATATCTACAGCGGCAGAGTCGTTACTCTGAATGTCGAGAGCGTTCGATTGCCCAACGGAGAAACGGTGGATCTTGAAACGATCCATCACCCGGGAGCGGCCGCCGTCGTTCCACTCAAAGAGGATGGCACCGTCGTGCTGATTCGGCAGTTTCGCCATGCGGCGGGGGGATTTATCTATGAGATTCCCGCGGGAAAGCTTCAGCCGGGAGAAGATCCTTTATGCTGCGCCGAGCGGGAACTGGAAGAAGAGGTGGGCTATCGGGCCTCGTCGTTTGCACTCCTGTGCAGCATCTTCACCGCCCCCGGCTTTGCGGACGAGGTCATTCACGTCTATCAAGCGACGGGGCTGACCAAGGGACGCCAACAGTTGGATCGTGATGAAGTCCTCGAGGTCGTCGAAATGCCGTTGGCAGAGGCCTTACAGAAAATTCATGAGGGGATCATTCGAGACGCCAAGACGATTGTCGGCCTTCAAACATCGTATCTTCTCGCCCATGGACGGTAAACGAGACACAAGTTCGGGGCACCCATTAATCATGAGTGCCCCTCTCTTTCAGGGAGCAAGCAAGAAAGAAGCCTTTACTTGCCCGGCTTCTTTTCCTTGTCAGCGTCGGCAAAGGTGTCGGCATGGCCGCCCTTCTTTTCCTCTTTCTTCTTCTCCTCGCCGTAAACCACGACGTGGCCGCCCTTCTTTTCTTCCTTCTTTTTCTCCTCAGCAAAGGCCGGAGCAAGGAACGTGACCGACACCGCGACTGCCAGGACCGCCATCATGATACGTTTCATAACGAGCACCCTCCCTATTAATAAAATAATATTGATAAAAGAAGATCACTGACAACTCACCGACGCGTAATATAGAGCAAGCTCGATGCCGTGTTTCTAAAGAGCGGAACTCAAACGGATATGCCATACATTGGTTCATTCATGAGTCGTTTCTCACGAAGAATCGAAGGGATTGGCCTTCAAAATCCTGTGGCAGAATGGCCGTGAAATGGCGAAACTGCCTCATTGAAATAGTCTTCTGCCGAACACCACGTGTAGGCGTTTTGCTGCATTCCATACGGTTTGCGAAAGTCTATTGCATCGTTTGGTAAGAAGTCTCATTCACAGACACCAAAAATCATGGTATCTTCGGCCCCGCCATGGACGGATCGTCCTCATGTGAAACAGTCGGCCGGCTCCGCGTTCACCGCTGAGGAGTTGACGAGTGAGGGCAGGCGACGAAAAGGGCGAGGAGTTGTCATCTACAACAGACCGGTGCGTCGAGAGGGGAAGAGGCGCGCCGATGAGGAGCAAAAAACGTCATGCTGCTGAATGGAAAAAACGGCGTCATTATCGGGGTGGCCAATAAACACAGTATTGCATGGTCTATTGCCCAGTCGGTGGCAAGTCAAGGGGCTCGGCTGCTCTTCAATTATCAAAATGAGCGGTTGAAGCAGAATGTGGAGGAGCTGGTCGCCACGGTTCCCGGCGCTAAGGCCTTCGCGTGCGACGTGGCGAATGACACCGAGATCGAGGCATTGATGCACCATGCGCAAAAAGAGCTGGGACGAATCGATTTCGTGATCCATTCTCTGGCGTTCGCGCCGCGTGAAGAACTTACGGGGCAGTTTGTGAATACGACGCGTCAGGGATTTGCGACTGCGCTCGACATCAGCGCGTACTCCCTGGTGGCGGTGACCCGCGCGGCCATGCCGTTGATGACGGAGGGTGGATCTGTCGTTACACTCAGCTATCTCGGCGCAGAACGGGTGGTTCCCCACTACAACGTCATGGGAGTGGCAAAAGCCGCGCTCGAATGCACCGTCCGATACCTGGCTTACGACCTCGGCCCCAAGAACATCCGCGTCAATGCCATTTCAGCGGGCCCGATCAAGACGCTGGCGGCTCGGGGTGTCTCTGGCATTACCAAGATGATCGATATCCATAAAGAATTTGCCCCGCTCCGACGGCCAACCGAGCAGGGCGAAGTCGGAGACACCGCGCTGTTCTTGGTCAGCCCATTGGGGCGTGGCATTACTGGGGAGGTCATCTATGTGGACGGAGGATTCCATATTTTGGGTATGATGGCTTCGGGGGAATAGGCCGCTCCAAGTCCACGGGTGTCAATCGGTCGGTGACGAGAATCGTGATGAATACGGATGGCACGCTCCTTTGACGGTCAATTCCCCCCAAGGTATCTGTCGTATGTTGTTTGTTAGAAGGGGCATCGGCGTCGGCAGCAACCCAGTACGAGAACCGGCGCGCTCTCATCATCAGCGCGACCACCGGTAGCCGATATCTTTTAATCTGTTATACTGGACGTTATTGGATGGTGACGCTCTTTCCGCCAAGTTGATTCTATGATCCCCTCGAAACTTCGTATCATCGCGATCGGTGCGGCGATCGGTTTTTTTCTTCAACCGGTGACGGCGTCTGCTGAGGGCGTGACGGGTAATCTTGCCGGTCAGGCGCTGGAGGAATGTGAGCGGGGGCGGGCCGCGACGGACCGCGCGGCGCGGCTCGCTCATTTTGAGCAGGGGCGGATGTTGGCCGAGCAGGCTGTTGCGCGAAATGACCGTAGCGCCGACGCGCATTTTTCCCTGTTCTGCAACCTCGGAGAACTCCTTCGCATCGACGGCGAGTCGCTCACGTCGCTCTTTGGATTTCGCCGCATGATGAACGAGCTCGATCGGGCTCTTGAGCTTGATCCATCGCATATCGATGCCCTCTCCGCGAAGGGGACATTGCTTGTCAAACTTCCCGGACTCTTAGGCGGTGATTCGGAAAAAGGAGAGCGGATTCTGGAGCACGTCGTTCGGCTGGCGCCGAAAGCGGTGAATGCAAGACTGGCCCTCGCCAAAGTTCGCCATGAGCAAGGACGTCATCAGGAAGCCGTGACATTGGCGTCCGATGCGCTGGCTATCGCGCAACAATACAAACGGACCACCTTCGTTTCTGAGGCCAAAGCCATCCTGCAGCAGCTCCGCAAAGTCGGAGCCGCTTCCGCCACGGCGAGCTACACACCTCGGTTCTGACCGGCTGCATACGATCACCACGCCATTCGCTTCGGGCTTCCTTGCAAGAGAGAAAGCGGGCACGTGCGAGAAGCTGCAATTACTCCAACCCTTTTCGTTGCGACTTCAACTGCCCTCTCTGCTTCTTGCTCGCGATTCGCCGTTCACGGGATGCGTTGGTGGGTGCGGTCGGTTTGCGGTTTTTCCGCGGAAAGACTGCTTTCCGGATCAAGGCCAACAATCTAGTGATAGCCTCCTCCCGATTCCGCTCACGGGAACGATGCGCTTGCGATTTGATGGTAATCACACCGTCGTATGAAATTCGGTGGTCCCGAAGTTCCAACAACGCTTGTTTACAGGGAGGCGGAAGCGAGGAAGCTTTGATATCGAATCGCAAGCGAACGGCGGTTGACACCTTGTTGACGTGCTGTCCCCCGGCTCCTTGAGCGCGCACGGAGTGGATCTCGATTTCGGAATCTGGGAAGGCGACATGGGACGTAATGCGCAACATGGCGAGTAGCTAACCACAAGAGCCCATCCGGTGCAATGCCTGACCCCCGCTTATGTCTAAAGGCCGCGGTGATGATTCAAGCCGGCATCTGCAGCAGACGAATTCGAAATGTGCGGGAGCAAGTCTTGCGATTTCTGATGGGCGAAGAGTACCCTGTTGCGCTCAAGTGGTCGGTTCGGGCTGGTTGCGTTTGCACGCATCATCCACGCATGACGGTCCCGCCCAGGCGAAGGCCGACGCAAGGCCATCAACCTCTATCGGAAGGAAAGAAAATGCCTATGGAACGAATGGGTGCAGGTCTAAGACGTCACCAGGTGGCATATGTGGCTTGGGCTGTGACTCTGTGGGCGTCACTCGTGCTCGGTACGTCTCCTGCGCAGGCCTACACCGAGCTTGGGCCCAATACGAAGTCGGACTTTCGACTGTGGACACCGGTTTATCTGACCGTGAAGTTGCCCGCCTCGTTTCTCGCCTATATGGAGGTCAACCCTCGTTTTGCGGACGATGTCTCGAACATCGATCAATTGTTGCTCCGCCCGGCGATTGGATATCAGTTAACTGAACATGTCTCCATCTGGCAAGGCTACGCTTGGGTCGGCAACTATAATCAACCAACAGGTCCCCGATTCTTCGAAGAGAATCGAATCTATCAGCAGGTAAATTATCTCCACAAATTCTCGCATCTCAAATTCCTCAGCCGAACCAGATTGGAAGAGCGGTGGATCGAGCATGCCGACGGCACGGCCGTACGTTTCCGCCAGATGTTTCGGGTGGATGTCCCGATTCCGCCGGCCCCTACCTGGGCCATGGTCGTGTATGATGAGGTCTTTGTCAATCTCAACACGGTGGGGACAATCACGAGCAAGGGACCGGAAGCCGGGTTGGACCAGAACCGATTCTTCCTCGGCATCAATAAAACCTTCAATCAGCACGTCAACGTCGATCTCGGCTACCAAAATCAAATGATCAACAACCGAAGACTTGAAGGCAACGCCAACCTGATCAATCACATGCTGCTGTTGCAGCTCTGGATCAATTTTTAACCGCCCTCACCAAGGCTTTCTCGCTCGTCACGGATGGAATTCCTAGAAACGGCCTTGGTGGGGAAGGCCGATCGATGAGCACGCAGTAAGAAAGGAATCGTCGGCTACCGCAACTCCGGCAGGCGGTCGATGATGCGAAGACGCACGTCGTCGCCAAGCTGGATTTGAACCATCTTGGTCGCGAGGCTGTCGCGGATCTGCCTCACCTCTTGAACGGTAACTTGCAACTGCCCCCCGCAACGTTTGACCAGGTGGTAAATCAGCAGAGACGTCAGGTAGTGAACGTCCTCGTCGCTGGCGTGTTCGCTGAGATTGATGATTTGAGCCATCGATGGGCCTGTACTCCAGGGACGCGCCAGTTATGACCGATCCATGGATGGTTCCGCAATGCCCCAAACGTAGGGGGTCGCTTCGGACTTTGTACGGGAGAGAAGGAATCGGGATGGCTAAGGCGGCTCTACCGGCGTTTATCGCAGGGCGAAGGCGTGGGACTTCGCAGGGAAGGTTATCCAGTTGCCGACTGGCTCGTAGCGAACAAACTGACCCGTGTGGATATCCAGGACGATGAGATGGAGCCACCGGTTGTCGAAAAGGTGCCGCAAGTTCTTATGTCGTTGCACGATGGAGCTGACGAGAGCGGGCCGACCTTCGACAACGAAGGTCAGGCGCATAGGCTCATGAAGCCAGACCATTTGAAACGGGAGCCCCGTTCGGAGGTCACCGTGAGCTCCGGCCATCACACCGACCAAGCCGCTCACGTTATGTAAAACTTTCGTTCCACTTCCGTAGCGACCATTGTCCACTCGGGAGAAATAATACTCGAGTCCGATCCCGGCGCAAACCGGTCCGACGGCGGTCAGGATACGCTCCAAGATCACTCCATCAGGATCCTCATACGCATTGTAGGATTGGAGGAACGCACGGCGATCAAGGTTCAATCCCCTGGAAAGGCTCCGCCGACCGACGATGACGGACGCATTCGTGGCATGGCCCCATTCGGCGTACACCTGGCTGAAGTCGACGGACCGCCGTTCAACGTGGCGAAGAGCTCGAACCGGCCGGACATTCGTCGGCGCCAGTGGAAGAAGTCGGCAACGTTCTTTGGCATTGAGCGCACGAGCTTCGTCAAGGTTCCGAACAAGCCGGGAGAAATCATCTCGATGAGAGGCTGGAATCCTCTCCGCTTCAAAAAACGTGACATCGTCCGACGCCGTGTTATGTTGCGCGCCGATGAAGTACGTGTCATCGGGAATGTCAATACCACGATCGCGTAACGCGCTCCGTACGTCCGGCTTGTTGGCCATGGCGGCCAATGCGCGGGCGTTCGGGCCTCCATGCTTCCCACCGCACGCTCCACAATCGTAAGCGGATTCATGGGGGTTGTTCTGACTTGTCGAGCCATGGCCGAGCACGAGCACCAACCGGGCGAAGGTTTTCGTCAAGCCGACCAAGCGTAATTGACCTTCGACGAGGCCGACCTGTTGCTCCAAGGAGAAGCCCAATTGCTCGGTGCGGTGACCTGACGTTTCAACGGTGGGTGAAGCGTCGATCGTCAACCTGGTTCGGATCGGCCGCACGAACAGATCGTGAAGGCGGTGCACGGCCAGCTCGAATCTTCTGGGCAGCAGCGTCTTTCCAAGCAACACAACGGCCATGACGGACGCCGCGAGATCGATAACAAAATACGACGTCAAAAAGTTCTTCTTGAGCGATTTGAAGAGGTGTTCCAAGAATGCAAGCCAGCGTTGCCGGCCGAAGGTATGCTCCCACTGCGCGAGTTGATCTGGCGCCGGTTCCTCTTTCACAGCATGAGTCGGGGTTACCACGATGGGGCACAGTGGCGTGACTTTGTGATCCCCTATGGACGAGTAATTCATCACGACACCGAAAAACCCGGCTGTTCCAAAAGTCTCGTAATTCTGGTCCAGTGACTCGATGTGTCGTCGGATGCTCTCTTCCCTCTCGTCTATGCAAAAGACAAGTTGTGCATGCGGGCGATCCTGTGGTTGGGGAGGGCCAACCTTGTTCTGAGCCAGGCGGTCAAGGAGTTCGCGTTGGTAATATCCCTCGTA
>JAIWOH010000203.1 GCA_020216985.1 Nitrospira sp. | reverse complement strand
GGCGGCCTGCCAAATCGGCCCATGGGCGGAGGAAGGAAATTTATCGAGCATCGCCAGCAAACGATCTCCGTCACTGGGCGAAAGCTTTCGCAGGTTTCCTGCGGAGAGCCCAAGGAGTTGGCTCAAGTGAAAAAGCCGCCAGGCATGTTGACAGGCCGTGGGGAGCGGGTCCCGCCCCAAAGCGGTGGCCTGCCGATATTTCCAGACCATTTCCGCCGTTCGAATCCATCGATCTCGATTGCTCTGTGGATTTGCGTGCAACAAGAATCGACAGCGGGATTCCAAATAGTCGGGGAGTCCTCCTCGGAAGAACTCGCGTCGCAGGTAGAATTCGTAGGGATGGTCGCGATGTAAATCATGGAGCTTGGGAACCGTCCCCTCAAGTCCCCATATCTCTCGGCAAGCCCGCTTGATCAGCATTGATTCGCAAAATAAACGGACGGCCAGATACTCGACCAGATCGATGTGTTCCTCAATCTGTTTGAAGTGCAGGGGATGGTGTTCACGCCACTTCACCAGCGCGGCCCATCCGGACAGCTTGAGCAAACGTCGAGTCAAGTAGGGGGCATGATGCTGCTCGGGAATCTGCAGCGAGCGCAGCGTGTGGAGAAGGCAGTCTTCCGGCCGTTCGGGCAGATTGAGCACGGCTTCGTGCCAGCCGTCCACTTCTCCGAGCCCCAACGAGAGTTCCTCGGTGGCCAGCTTTCTCCATGCGCGATAAAAGCCCAACTGTCGATATGGCATGGACCAACCGGCGATGCCTTGATCGAGAAAGGCTCCGCACCACTTGATCATATACCGGTTGACGCATTCCGCAATGTCGACGCCGGTGATGTCGTGCAAGAGCTCGCTCAGCGTCAAGCTGTGGCCGACACGTTCCATCGTGGCGGTTAAATCTTCGCGGGAATGTCTGACGAGCCGCTCGCGGGGATCGAAATGGTGGAGATCCGCGAGCAACTGACGACAGGCGAAGATTCTGTTGCGGTGCTCGAGCAAGCGTCGGAGCGCATCGTAGGCGGACCGAGTCAACTCCGTCTCACGGAGCCCTTCTCGGACGGTTCGGCAAAGCGTGGCTTCAAGATCGTCGTAAGAATGGTCCGCCAGCAGAGCGCCGTCCCACTCGTTCACCTCTTCTTGTAAGGCTTCCCACGCCGTGAGCGTCAATCCTTCATCGGTCAGCCCGCCAAGGATGCGGATACGGCGTTCTTCAGCTCGAAGATCGACTTTAGGGGAGGAGAATTCGGTTTGGATGGACGACCGGATGGTATCCGTGATCCGAACCCGCACATGGTTTCTGAGAAAGTTCCTCCACGGTTCCTCTTCGGCACTGACGGATGGGTTGATGAACAAAGGTCGATCGCAGATCTGTTTCCAGGTGTGCCAGTCGAATCCTCCGCGCACGCGAAGTTCCCCTAAGATCCGTACAAGGCCGGCCGGCGAGCTGATATCGCCCTGGCGCAGTTTTCTTAACCTGGACTCCGCGTTCGCCGTCAAGGTGAGAGGCGGAAGGTCGTGATGAGAGTCGCCGGTTTGGCGGGGACGAATGATGCCAAAGAGGATGGCTCGGCGCCGCTGCCGTTGGCGTCCCACGGAATTCAGTTCTTCCTCGATGGCGGTACGAATCTCAGCCGTGAGGGGCAGAGGCGCTCCTCCGTCCCGCTCAACGGCGAGAATGCGGCGATAAAGGGCATCCCGCCGCGCGGCGAGACAATCGTTTTCGATGAGTGTTTCCGGATCGGAGGGAGAGAGCGGATCATCCAATCCGCGTGCGGCCAGCGCGGCATGCCAAAGACTGATGGTCGCGTAGGCCTCCACATGCTGCTCGCAGCCCGCTCGAATGCCGGTATATGTCCCATGTACGCCAAGATGACGAGGAACGACCTCTCGCAGGAATTCACACTCCAATTGCAGCCATCGAGTTTGTAGGATCAGTTGAAGCGTCGTTGAAAAGAGGCCGATGTTATACAGGTGCCGATTGATACAGCGACGGTATCCCTCTCGTCGTTCAGGAGGAATCTCCAGAGACGCGAACCAGCGCTCCAACTGAACGGCAGTCGACGTATCTGAGTGCCCGTGCACAGTCTTGGCGCCGGAGCCGAATTCCTGGAGGAGTTGTTTGCGCACGCGGCCGGGAAGATCGATATGACAATGGACTTGCACCCATTCCGCCAGTGTCCACTCACGACCGATTCGATCTAAACTCAGGCGAAGCTCGCTCGCGGCTTTGGTTAAAATGGCGGTTTTGACGTCGGCGGGCAAATCGGGACGAAGGCGTCTTGTCGCTCCTTCGCGATGAACTTGCCAGGAAAGGTGGGCCGGATCTAGCGGTTCGACGCCATATAATAGTTGTAGACGGGCCACATCCTGCAATCGAATGATTCGGTCGTCCTCAACAATGACTCCGTCCAATGCTTCGTCGGATCGCCATGAGGCGAGTGCTTCGGTCAGATCGCGGTCGGTAATGCGGCCCTGGCGATAAAGCCGGCGGAACTCTTCGTTCGGCAAATATCCGCGTCCGCCGAGCAATCGTTCGGCGGTTGCTACCGCCTGGTCAAAAGGGAGGTACTCAAGACTATGGAGGGGATTGGTATGAACAAACGTGCTGATCGGTCCCTGCTCATGCAGCAGCTCGGCAGCATGTGCGACTTTGGAGCGAAGACGTTGTCGCTCTTCCTCGTTGATGAAGCCTGAAGGGTGGGGAGGAGAAGAACTCGCTTTGCTTGAAGACCCGCTCTCGATTTGTGATTCATCCATCGGAGGTCGATGTCCCCCCACAAGGTGTAACTACGGCCTCGGTTGCCTTTGCTTCACCGAAGGCAAAGGCAACAATGGGGACGCATTCTAGCGCTCCAATGGGGCAGGATGTCAATAATTTTCATCCGAATATTTTTGATAAGTCGGATTTCCTGAGATTTAAGGGGTCTTGGTCACCTCCTTCGGAAGGCCGATAAGCAACCTTTCATCAAACAGGACTCCTAGTTCGGAAAGACGGATGAATGATGGCTCGTAATCAACCATTGGAGACCATCCCACTTGAAGACCATGCTGTAGCGAGCGTTGACGATGGCTCCGGTTTTCTGAAAGGTGTACGAATAAAACCCTTCGTTAATAGCTGTGTTGCAGTCCAGTTCAATTGTGTGAGATTTGATGTGCACCAGCGGTTTGTTCTTGAGGAAATGACGGAAGTATTCTTCTTTCTCATCGAGCGTTAACCGCGGCTTGGTCGAGGAGAGTGGAAGCAGCATAGATTTTGGGGCATAGTGGGTCATCACTCTGTGGGGATTGCCGCTTTGAATGGAATCCTTCCATCGTTCCAGCAATGCGTCGATATCCTTTTCACTGACCGCCACACACACCTCCTCGTGCTGCGCAACGGCATTCACGGGCTCGTCCAAAGGGGTTTGCTCGGATGGCAACGTTGATGAATGGTGGCTTGTGATCAGCCACTGTTTACCGTCCCATTTGTAGGTGAAGGTATAGCGGGCCTTTGCGACCGCCCCGGTCTTCTTGAAAACAAACGAGTAGAGACCTTCGTCGATAGCCGTGTTGCAATCGAGTTCGATCGTACGGGAGTCAATGCGCCCTTCGGGTTGATTTTCAAGGAAATGATGAAAGTAGTCTTCTTTTTCCTGAGGGGTAAAGCGAGCCTTACTGGATAAGGTTGGAAGCAGCACGGACTTTTCCGCATAGTTTGCGACCACTTTCTGCGGATTGCCAGTCTTAAGTGACTCGTTCCATCGGTCAAATAAGGCCGCAATGTCATCCTGCTTAGCCGCCACACATGTTTCAGTGTGCTGTGGCACTTCTGCAAGGGCCAGAGAAGGAACCGCGAGGAATGCCGCCAGGAACACAGCCGTATTTTTCATCTTGTTTCTCGACAGTTTATACGATAAACGGATCAATTTGCCTAAAAAACAAGAGCACATCTTAAAAGTAAAAAGCAAATAATGGGCCAGATTTTTCCCTTGCAAGGCGCATGAGAACATAAAAGGCAAGCATGGGTGAATTATCGAAAGGCAATACAATTTAGCGAAATCAAATCATGTATTTAAATTAATTATAGGCGCAATAATGAAGGAAAAAAAGATTGAGAGGAAGAACGCCGAGAAAAATCTTAGTGGAGAGAGGTCGATTTATTGGATGAGGCTGATTTGCTCCAGTTCTTTTTCCTTGCCGCCGCTTTATGGCTCGAGAGCGGTTGGTGGCCATCGAGTCCAGAAATCATCAGCTCCTGATTTTTTTCAGCTAGATCCGCTTGCATCTCCTGTAGTCGTGACATGACGGTGTGATCGACCAGGCGGGTCTCTGACAAGTCAAGCTCGACGCGGGAATGTGTCTGAAAATGCTCATGAAGCTTGCGGCGCAGAGTAATCCACGTGGGAAAAATCGCGGCATGTTTGACCGAAAGGCGCACCGAACCGTCCGGAGCAGGGCGCTCTTCATGATGCAATCGGAACAAGGAGGCCGGTGATGCTCCGTTCACGAGGTGCACAAGGATGTTGACCACGATTCCGATCGCGATACCGGCCAGCAGATCGATGGTCAGTACCCCCACGACGGTGGACAAGAAAATCAGCAACTGTTCTTTACCGACGTGATACACATGCACAAATTCCGCCGGCGCGGCCAAGCGAAAACCCGTGATGACCAGCATAGCGGCCAGCGCGGCCAGCGGAATTTCGTTGAGGAGCCCCGGAAGAAGAGCCACGAAAAGCAACAGAAACATGCCATGATAAAAGTTGGCGAACCTGGTGCGGGCGCCGTTGTCCACATTTGCTTTGCTGCGCACGATTTCCGAAATCATGGGCAAGCCGCCGATTAGAGCGGCGACGGTATTCCCAATGCCGACAGCCGTGAGATCGCGGTCTAGGTTTGCTTTTCGCTTCCAAGGGTCAAAGACTTCGACGGCTTTGGCACTCAACAGGCTTTCCAGACTGCCGATTAGAGCGAATAAAATCACGTATTTCATGCCTGTTCCCGTGAACACACCGGAGAAATCAGGGAACGCCATGGCGCTGATCATACTGAGCGGAACATTGACCAGATAATTGGGTCCCACCTGATATTCGTGGTGGTTGAAGGTATAGGCATGGGGGTGGTCCAAGTCGAAGTAGAATTCCAGCGGGATGGCAATCATGAGCACGATCAACGGAGCGGGGAACTTTTTGAGTGCGCTGCTCTTGATGTATGGATAGGACGCCAGGATGGCGAGACTCATCAGTCCAATGAACCCAATTTCAGGGTTCATCTCCATCACGAATGTGGGAATTTCCATAAGCAATTCCAAGGGTTCGCCTTTGGCGCTCAGTCCCATCATGATCGGAAACTGTTTGGCGATGATAATGATGCCGATGGCTGCCAGCATGCCGTGAATGACGGACGTCGGGACCAACTCGGCCAGGATGCCTGCCCGGAAGACTCCGAAGAAAATCTGAACAAGGCCTGCCGCTACACCAACGCCCAAGGCGAGACGATAAGCTTGGTAGTCGGCGTCCGGATTGGCGCCGGCTGTAAACCCGAACTCGGTCACACAGCCGATGGCGATGACGATGAGCCCCGCCGCGGGGCCCTTGATGGTGAGTTCCGAGTTGCTCATGGTGGCGCCGACAATCCCACCGATGATCGCCGTGAAGATTCCGGCGATCGCCGGATAGCCGCAGGCGAGAGAAATGCCCAAGCAGAGCGGCAGTGCGATGAGGAACACGAGGAATCCCGAAAGGAGATCGTAACGGAGATACCGCTTCATTCCCTCCAACGTTCCTTCAGGCATCTCTGCTCCGGATGGCCTGTCGAGTGGGAGCGGGGTGGGTGTCGTCATGATGACCTGCCTTACAAAATAAAAAAGCCAGCGGTGCCTCTCTTCTCGTGAGAGACGCACTCGCTGGCTCGTATTACTTCCGGCCAGGAGAAGCCGAAAATCTTACACAGCCGACGCAGAGGGAATGGAAACAGCCCAGCTGCAATTGGCCCCGCCCCACCTACTGGGGACGAGCGGAACGGCGCCTTTGCCTTTATGGGGGAGAGCTTATATCAACCTTCAGGTCGAAAATGCAAGTCTCTCTTTGTGGGGAACCTGATCGGAATGAGGGTCTGCCTTCCGATATGAGGAAGGGTTCGGATGTGAACCAGGCGAATGCTTGGCAACACTACCGGGTGGGTTCGGCTGGTTCTTTGTTGATGAAGGGGGGAGAGGGAAGGGGAGTGGAGGATCGTGCCGCCGAAGACGCATCAGCCAATAGCTGTTCGGCTATCTGGTCGGCGACTCGGTCCACCACCGGTTGGGTCGGGTGGAACAGACCCGTCTCATATTCGTGGGTCCAGATGGGTCGTTTGGTGGCCGCATCGAGCAGGCGAACCATGCCGATCCCTGCATATTGGGTGTTGAGGCTGCCCTCTAATCCAAAGAAACTTTCCATCCCAAAGTACCACCGTTGGAAACCGGCGACGCCTGTTAACAGGGCATCGGCCCGGTCCGGACGATCCACCACCACGAAACGACCCGACTGGGTCAGCTTTTGCCGGATCTTTTCTTTGGCGAGATCGGAGCCTTCCACGAGGTGAGGATCTTCGCCATGGGTCAGGTCCTCGATATAAATGGTGCGAACGGACGCCAAAGCGGGAAGGTCACGCACGATGTCTCTAGGAATGCCAAATGTGCGATGGCAGGCCATGAGCGAGCAACAGAGAACCAAGAGCGCCAGCGTTCTAAACGAGGCACTCCTCCGGAGGTCGTGAAGGGGAGGATTGTTGCTGCGGAGCATCATTGCCACCACCAAGCCCCTGTTGAAGGTGTCAGAAGCCCATGTTCCCGTATTTCAAGATCTGATTCTCAGACACAACCATGTGTTTCACAACGTCGGTCTCCATCTTCACAATCGCTCACGGCTCAGCCTCCAGCGCGCAGGTGGTGGTCAAAAACGATAGATCACTCCCAGCGAGACGTTGGTGTTATGGTCATGCGTCTGGTGAAAATTCTGGTTGCGATTGGATCGTTGAACCGTGAGGGTCAGGGCGGCATGGTCGGTCACCTGCAGGGAAAGCCTGCCGCTTCCGATGAAAATGTTTTCGTGGCCGTCAAACCGCTCGTCCTCAGGGTCGCTGGTAGTGAAATTGTTGCGCTCGTAATGGAAGTCCAGTTCAAGCTCCAAATGTTCCAAAAGGTCCATCTCGAGGCCAACGGACGCGAAGTGATGCTTATAAGAAACATCATCATGAAGCTCGATTTCATGGCGTCCTTCAGCAAGACCCTGTTCATAGTGATAGCCCAGAATCACCCTCGCATGGTGGTTGACGTGATACAAGAGATGTGGCCCGATCCGCCACAAGAAGGTATCCCGATGGGCAAATGGATCATTGAAGCGGCGAATCCCAACACGTCCGAGCAATTGGAGTTCCCAATGTTCCGAGAGACGCTGATCCAGTCGGACGGTACCCAAATGAGAAGTGACACGCATGTCCTGGAGATCATGGTCGAATCCATGCAGTTCGGTCTGTCCAAGCAGTTGGTCGGGGGCGGTAAAGTACCGGAGTCTGAGGATTGTCTGGGGCGTGAAGCCGTGGATGGCTTCGAGATACATCGAGCCTTGGCTAAACTCCGGGTTTTTCGCATAGACAAATCCGCGAACCCTTGCCGAAAGCTCCGTTTCTCCAAATGAAGATGGAAGCAGCTTCGAGACGCGGATGTATGGCTCAAAGACCATGTCCTTGCCGATGCCGGTCCGAGAGATGTCCAAGACAGGTTGCGATGGATCGCCATCCAGACTCGATCGGCGGGTGGCTGAAAAGAGCGCGGCGTCATCCGTGTAGAACAATGAGCCTCCGCCGGTGACCGACCAGCCGACATTGGGTGGCACGGCCATTGCCGGGGACCCCATGCCTAACAGGAAAAAAAGCCCCGTTGCCAGGCCCTTCAGTTTGAATAACCTGTGTCGGTATCTCCACATTGCCACGTTACGATGTGACATGATCGCCACATTCAGATTGACCGGAGGCTGGTGGGGTGGATATGGCCTTGCGAATCAACGGGACGCCTGAAATGTTGGAAGCAAGAGGCACTTTGTCCCCTTTGACTCATCCATAGTTGATTCACAATGATGCCCGGCCTCCTCGTGGGATGATTCTTTAGAGGCAAAATTCATGCGTCTCCTGGTCACAATGTGAGGAGCCCTTCTGACGAGAGATCATCATCATGATGATGCGTTCAGGGGGTCAAGACCACTTTGGATCGATTAGAGCCCCCACGATCGCGCATGCGCAGGTCGGCCGATACCCCCTGGGTTTCCGTAGGGCTGTCGGCGATCGGAGCCGGAAGAGCTTTTCTTCTCTCCAGTGCTCGACTTATAATCTCGCGCCGGTGTTACATGGAAAACGCCATTCGAAACGCTGTCATCAAGTTCGAGCAAGAATTTATGGGAAGAGGGCCGGATGAGGTCCGGGCGTTTATTGTGCGGGATCTCGTGGTTGTTCGGTTAAAAGGAATCCTGACCCCGGCCGAGCGCCAACTAGCCAAAACGCCAGAAGGTGTGGAGATGGTAAAGCGGCTCAGGGAGAATTTGTTCGCGCAGGGGCGTGAACGACTGTGCGAGCGGTTAAGTGAGATCACCGGCGCTCGCATTCTCTCGGTGTTCACCGATATCAACGTGCCGATCAGCGAGCGGATTTTTGTGTTTGTCATGGACCGAGAGATCCAGCCAATTGTTCGTTAGTCGCTGTTGAGCTCGTGCGATTAGCGCTTGCGTGCGGCGGTCCGATCCTGCCATGCTTCCTCATGCCTCAGCGTTCTTTTGAACAGCTCGTGTTCGACAATACCTATGCGCGCCTGCCGGAGGCCTTTTACGCCAAACTGTCTCCCACACCCTTTTCCTCCCCGCCTGTGGTAGTCGCCTTCAATGCCGAGGCGGCATCGTTGATCGACCTTGATCCTCAAGAAGCGGCACGACCTGAGTTTGCACAACTCTTTGGTGGCAGCCTGCTGCTCTCCGGTATGGAGCCGCTGGCCATGCTGTATGCAGGTCATCAGTTCGGTGTCTATGTGCCGCAGCTTGGCGACGGTCGTGCGATTCTTTTAGGTGAAGTGTTGAATGAACGAGGAGAACGATGGGACCTCCATCTCAAAGGAGCAGGGCGGACGCCCTTTTCGCGTGATGGGGATGGGCGATCGGTGTTACGTTCGGCGATCCGCGAATATCTCTGCTGCATTGCTATGCAGGGATTGGGCATTCCCACCACCCAGGCGCTCTGTGTCATCGGCAGTGATGATCCCGTATATCGGGGGCAAGTCGAAACTGGCGCCATGGTCCTGCGCCTGGCCCCATCCCACGTTCGGTTCGGCACCTTCGAGGTGTTTTACTATCGCCGGCAATATGAGCATCTGAAGGTCTTGGCCGACTATGTGATCGGTCTTCATTTTCCGTACCTGGCCAGCCTGTCTGATCGATACGAGCGGTGGTTCAACGAAGTGGTCGAACGGACGGCCACCCTGATCGCCCAGTGGCAGGCTGTCGGCTGGGCCCATGGTGTGTTGAATACGGACAACATGTCGATCCTTGGCCTCACGCTCGACTATGGACCGTTCGGCTTCATGGATGACTATGATCCCGGCTTTATCTGCAATCATTCTGACATCAACGGCCGCTATGCCTTCGACCGACAGCCGGCCATTGGATTATGGAACCTGGGCTGTTTAGTTCAGGCCTTGACGCCGTTGGTTGCCAAGGAAGCTTTGAAGGCCTCACTGGATCACTATCATTGCCTGTTTCATCGCGAATATCTGCGGCTCATGCGCGCCAAACTAGGGCTCGTCGAAGAACAGTCTGGCGACCAATCTTTGATTGACGATTTTCTGAACCTGCTCTATGAAAGCCACGTCGATTACACGATCGCCTTTCGAACGCTCGGCTCGTTTTCCTCCACCAAGGGGGAGAGGAATGATGCCCTTCGAGCCTTGTTTATCGATTGTGAACAGTTCGATGACTGGGCTGTCCGGTATCGGGATCGTTTG
>JAIWOH010000202.1 GCA_020216985.1 Nitrospira sp. | reverse complement strand
CGCCCAAGACCGGCAGGTCTCCCAGATAGGGAAACTTCGACACGATTTCCCGCACGTTGTCGCGCAACAGGCCGGCCACGACGAAACTTTGCCCCTCTTCCAGCTCGACCGTCGTCGAGGCGCGTCGGGTCGTGACGGACGGCACGGTGAATCCTTGTAAGGTCAAACTCTTGGCAAAGTCCAGCTCGGAGACTTCGGGGGTGACGGCGATGCTGATGCGTCGCTGATCCAACACCGTCGGCCGGAATTTCAACTGGACGCCGAAACTCTTGTATTGCACGGTCGTGACGCCGAAGGCTTGGGGAATGGGAATGGGAAACTCGCCACCCGCCAGGACCGAAGCTTCTTGGCCGTTGATCGTGACCAAGGTGGGTTCGGCGAGCACCTTGACGAGGTTTTCTTCCTTGAGCGCGTCGAGAAAGGCGGTCCAACTCGTGTTGCCGATCCCTCCTCGAAACAGCGCGGAGATCGTCGGCCCCAGCCCGATGCCGAAGGGGGCGGCGGCGCCGGCGATGGGTGCAATGGCCGCCGCACTGTCGCCGGCCGGCAGGATGCTCGTCAAGTTTTTGAGGACCGAGACGCCGAACTCGCGGCCGTTGTTGGCGGCCACGCCGCCGTTGACACCCAGCCGCCGGAGGAGCGACCGGTCGATTTCCGCGACACGCACCTCCAACATGACTTGCTGCGCGCCCTTGAACGAGAGCAGGTTGATGACGCGCTTCGGCGCGTAGGCTTCGGCGATGGAGAGAATTTGGGACAGACGGGCGGCACTGGCGACGGTTCCGCTCACAACCAGGTGATCACCGGCCGTGGTGACCTGCAGAGGACTATCATGCGGGTACAGATTCTTAAGCAGGCGGGCCAGCTCCGCGATATTGGGTTCAACGGCGATGTCGTAAGCGACGGGCGACTCGTTGTTTTTGTTCCACACCATGAGGGTCGTCACACCAGGACTCTTGCCCAAAATGTACAGTTGGCGAGGCGAGAGCACGATCGTGTCGGCGACCTCCGGGTTGGCGACCGAGGCTCGGCTGGTCGGCCTGTTCAGATCGAGGACGTGGGAGCCGCCGACAGCGATGCGGACGGTGGGTTTCGTTGCGCCGCTGGTTATGCCCGATGATTGATCGGATTGATCGGCCGCGCAAGACCGAGGAGGAAAGAGGAGGTCCCAGCCGAGCACCGTGAGCCCCAGCAAAAGAACAAGAAAAAATCTGATCTCCTTGCATGACCGATGGCCAAACACAATTTCAGTTAATCTTGGTTGACCGCGCATTGCCATGGTGTCAGGAGTCCGGTGCGTCAAAAGGCCACCTCGCTCCGTTGTCCTCCCCGAATCACCTCGATGCGGGTTGAGGGGGCCGCGGTTGCTTGTGTCGGTGCAGTCGGCGCAGTCTGACGGACCGGCTCCGCCCGTGGAGTCGGTGTGACTGAATGAGGCCGGCGTGGCTGTGGATCGCCCGCCTGTCTTGTGGGCCGTTCCAGGCCCAATAGGCGTGATTGACTCACGCCTGGCGTGTTAGCCGCCTCCGTGTCGGTGGGATGTCGCAATACGGCGCGCAAGGTGCCTTCGTGCTCCGCCAACGCCACCCGCTCTGCCTCTTCAGGAGTCACCTCGAGGATGACGTCTTGCCCGTCGCTTGGGGAGACAGGCTGTGAACCGCCCCCACTCTCCGTGTTCCCCGCAGGCGCTCGGAGCACGTCGAGCACCGGCACCTGTTCCACGACGATCCGGCTCGTCGGTTCCGTGAGCGGACCGCCCGAAGTGTCTGTCGGTCGGACTGTCACAAGCAGGTCGATGCGGTCCCCAGGAGCGGTCACCTGGCCGGCCGGGCCTTGCAACCGAACCGCGTAGGCCCGTTTGTGTTGGGGCGTCCGCAATGCGACCGGCGAAGCGATGACATCAGCTGGGCCAAGCTTGGTGTCCAGCACTGGCTCTCCATTACGAAGCGGCTCCAGGACCATCCGGTCTACACCGGCTTCGACCGATTCCAAGGCTCCGTCCGGGCGGCTGGTGTCCGGGAAAGACACCAGCCGCACATCGTCCGGGGTCAATTTGATTCCCCGTGGCAAGTTTCGCGTAGCGACCAGGACCGGGTGAAGGGACTGGTCATGATCCCCTTGCGCCAGGCGTTGTGTTTCCAGCCAGACGTAAGCCGCCCAGCCCGATCCCAGGCCGAGCATGAGACCGCCGACCAGGAGCAGCCACCCGAGACGAGAGCGATCCATGCGGTCTTCTCCATCCTTACCTAAGTGAGCGCCATAGGTGAGCGTCGTGTGCTCGATCCCGTTATGTTGTGGTGCTGGAAATGACGAGATTCCCTAGCGGTGGCTCAGAACAGCCCAGCCAACCGCTGAAAAACGCCGCGGAGCCTGTTGCCGAACAGAAAGACCGCCGTGGCGATGACGATGGCGATTCCGGCCACCAGCAAGCCGTATTCCACGGCGGTGGCCCCCCGCTCTTCCTTGAACCGTTTCCACTGCCGCTCGATCATACTCTTCATCACAACTTCCTCCGGTTAATGAGAATGGATTGATGTGAGTGAGGAGAGAAAGGGGAGCGATACCGCGCTTTTCTCCCCAGCCTCAACATGGTTTCTTATCGGTCCCCCCCCCCCCCCGACTTTAGTGCTTACACCCGGGGAAAAATAGGGCCCATGGAATTTCTGTAGGAAAACTCGACATCTAGGGAATTTCTCTGAGCATCAAAGGAGGGACACCGCCGCCCAATCAAATGGTCCAAACGGTCCGCCCTGTCGCGGCGCATGAGGTTGTGATAGACTCCCGGCCGGTTTTTATGGGGGCGGGAGAGAAAACGAGTCGCCCTCCAACCGGTTCGTCAGTCAGGTCGGGCATTTCAGCCAGAGAGGAGACGACAAACGATCCATGGCGACCAACGACAAGCAAGTCATTTTCTCCTTGGTCAACGTCGGCAAGGTCTATCCGCCGAAGAAGCAGGTGTTGCGGGAGATCTATCTGGGCTTTTACTACGGGGCCAAAATCGGCGTGCTGGGGTTGAACGGCGCCGGCAAAAGCTCGCTGTTAAGAATCATTGCGGGGGTCGATCAGAATTACACGGGAGAGATCACGAGATCCAAGGGGTACAGTATCGGGCTACTGGAGCAAGAGCCCCAGCTCGATCCGAACAAAACCGTCAGGGAAGTGGTTGAAGAAGGGAAGGCCGAGCTGGTTGCGTTGCTCAAGGAGTATGAAGACGTGAGCAACCAAATCGGATCGGCCGATCCGGACACGATGGAAAAGCTGCTCGACAAACAGGCTCAGCTCCAAGAAAAGATCGAAGCGGCCAACGGCTGGGAGTTGGAAAACGAACTGGAGCTGGCCATGGATGCCTTGCGCTGCCCGCCTGCCGATCAGAAGGTCGGCACCCTGTCCGGCGGCGAAAAACGGCGGGTCGCGCTTTGCCGGCTGTTGATTCAAGAGCCGGATATTCTCTTGCTCGATGAGCCGACCAACCATCTCGACGCCGAGTCGGTGCAATGGCTGGAACAACATCTCCGGCAGTACAAGGGCACGGTCATCGCGGTGACGCATGACCGGTACTTCTTGGACAATGTCGCGGGCTGGATTTTGGAGCTGGATCGCGGCCATGGGATTCCGTTTCAAGGCAATTACAGTGCGTGGCTGGAGCAGAAAAAGGAGCGGCTGGAAAAAGAAGAGAAGGCGGAGTCCAAACGAAGGAAGACGCTGGAGCATGAGCTGGAATGGATTCGCATGTCGCCCAAGGCCCGGCAATCGAAGGGCAAGGCGCGTTTGAATCGATACGAGGAACTGGTCAATCAAAAGCAGGAAGCCAGAGCGGAAGAGCTTGAGATCTACATCCCACCAGGTCCGAGATTGGGCGACATCGTGGTGGAAGCCAAGGGCATCAGCAAGGCCTTTGGGGACAAGGTGTTGTTCGACAATCTAAGCTTCAGCCTGCCGAAAGGCGGCATCGTCGGGGTGATCGGACCAAACGGCGCCGGCAAGACCACCCTGTTCAAAATGATCGTCGGGAAAGAAAAGCCCGACGCCGGCACCATCACGATCGGGGAGACGGTCAAGCTCGGCTACGTCGATCAGGATCGCAGTCTGGACAGCAATAAAACGGTTTACGAGGTCATCTCGGAGGGGAAGGACACGATCAAACTTGGGAAAACCGAGGTGAACGCGCGCGGCTACTGCGCCCGCTTCAACTTCGCCGGGACGGACCAACAGAAAAAGGTCAAGGATCTGTCCGGCGGCGAGCGCAACCGCGTGCACCTCGCCCGCATGCTGAAAGAAGGCGCCAATGTAATCATCCTCGACGAGCCGACGAACGATCTCGACGTGAATACGTTGCGCGCCCTTGAAGAGGGGTTGGAAAATTTCGCCGGTTGCGCGGTGATCAGCAGCCACGACCGCTGGTTCCTCGACCGGATCGCCACCCACATCCTGGCCTTCGAAGGCGACAGCAAGGTCGTGTGGTTTGAGGGCAACTATAGCGACTACGAGGCGGACCGCAAAAAACGGCTCGGCAAGGAGGCCGATCGGCCGCACCGGATTCGGTACCGCAAGCTGACACGAGACTGATCGAGGGATCGATCTTGCTCCCCGCGACGGGCATCGTTCATCCTTTGCCTTCTTCCCGGAAAACTTGCTCATCAGGGCCGTTCGGCCGCATTGACACCGGCTAGAAACCATGCTACATGAAGCGGCGCACGCGCATACATTTCTCTAGTAATAACCATCGAAGAACATCCAGGCTTGCACGGGGGACGTGGAACGACCGTGGCGTCCTGGTGTGTCAGGCGCGCCAGGGGGAGTGCCGATGACCGTCGTCAGGGATTGGAATGCCGCTACCGATGACGGCTCCGTTCCTCTCATGTCATGAACCCGAACACAGAGTCAGGAAGGAGGTAACGGGCGAGCCAGAGTCCGATGAATATCCGTCATATCCATTGACTCAGCGAGAAAGCCGGGTCGCACACAGGAGAGATTGAAGAGGGGCGCGATGTCGAGACCAAAGTGGTGCGAAGAGGAGCAAGTCGGTCGCGTGTTGATAGTGGAGAGTGAGCGGGAGACCTTGCGGCGGTTGTTGGACCGGTTGGCGGCCGAAGGTATTGAGGCGGTCGGCGTGTCGAGTGCCGCCGAGGCGCTGGCAATCGTGGAACGGGAAAGGCCGGGCATTGTCGTGATGACCCTCCACCTGCCTGATCAAGATCAAGAGGTCACGGCGTTTCTTCGTAAGATACGGACCGGTCACGGTGATCGTTGCATCATTGTCCATGGCGGGCACGCGTCGTTCGAGGAGGCCAAGGGAGCGATTGGCGAGGGGATCTTTGCCTATGTCGAACGGCACGACGGCTCGAAAAAGGCCGATGAAGAGTTGATCCGGCATATCCATCGCGCACGGGAGACGGTGCTTGCACGGTATGCCCATTCGCTTGAGTCGGTGGTGGTCCGGCGGACCGCCCAATTGCGCGATCGGCTGGAGAAACTGACAGACCTCCATGAGGTAGTAATCCGGTTGCACGCCGGTGCGGATCGTCAGGACGTCTGTGCCGTGGCAATGGATGCGGTCAGCAGAATCTCCGGCCTCGATCGTTGCGCGCTTCTTCTGTTTGAGACTGATGGAGTCATGCGGTTTCAAGCCTGGCGGGGCCTTTCGGCCGCCTATCGACAAGGAGTGGAAGGACATGGCCCGTGGACTCCACAGACCGTCCACGCCGTGCCCCTCCTGGTCTCCGATGCGCAGGCTGAACCAACCTTGGCGGCCTATCGAGAGTTGTTTCAACAGGAGGGGATCGGCGCGCTTGCCTTCATTCCGTTGGCTCGGCCTGGCGGAAATAGGATCTTGGGCAAGCTCATGCTGTATGCGCCTGCGCCATTGACCTGGCAAGAAGAAGACATTCAGCTTGTCCAACTCATTGCCGATCATGTCGTGGCTGCCCTCTTGCGAATCGAAGCGGAGGAGTCTCTCCGCCGATCCTATCGCCAGCGTGAGCAGATCTGCTTGGATTTGCACGACGGCATCCTCCAATCGCTCTATGCCGTTGGCTTGCTGCTGCAAGTGATGAAGCGAGACGCCGATACGGTCGCTCCTTCGTTGTCACCGTCGTTGGAGCGGGTGGTGGACCAACTGAACGGCATCATCAAGGACGTGCGATGGTTTATCGAGCAAGTGGTAAGGGGGGAGGAACTGTCGAAAGTCGTTCCCGATCTGGCGCAGGCTCTCGACCAACTGATTGGCACCATGGATCCCGTCGGGGTTCATGGAATCGAACGGCGTTTCGCGCAAGCAGGTCCGATTGTTCTGCCCGCTGAACGGATAACCCATATCTTATCCATCGTGAAGGAGGCGATCAGCAACAGCCTTCGTCACAGCCAAGCCATGCGCCGGTGGGTCGCGTTGCAGCGCCGACGGTCGGGCGTCCGTCTTGAAGTCGGCGATGATGGTATCGGTCTTGATCGGCATCTGAAGCGACGAGGCGGCATGGGGCTTTTTTCCATGGCCGCTCGTGCCGAACAGATCGGTGTGCGACTCACAGTGCGATCTCGTCCTGGCCGAGGGACCAAGATCATATTGGAACTTCCATGTGCAGATGAAGCCAAGCCTCCCCTCTCCCATGAGCAACCAGTCATGTCTGTGATGGAGTCGCGCGCGGGGGGGGGGGCTCCGCTTCTAGAGAACACACCTAGGTACTCCTCGCGAACGTCCTTCTCAAGGTTGGCTCACTCCGGCCGATAAAGATCAACGTTGGAAGATGAAGTGATGGTTCGACCGCGCCAAGCGGCGCGGTCGAAGAGGCCGCGCACGCTTGCCATGGGGCGAGGGGATAGTGTGCCACGGCCACGGAGACCGCAACCGTTTTTTTATGGACGATCGCGAAACCGCCCTATCCTGGTTCGCCGGCCTATTCAGAAGCTGGCGCGCGAACCTGCATCTGCGATTGATTGTCGGCCTGTTCCTCCTCGTCGGTTCGACGGCCGTCGCGATGTCGCTGCTGTTCTTGTTTCAGCAGCGGGAACTGGTGCGGGAAACGGCCGTCGCCCGTGCGCAGGCGGTCGCGGGAACCATAGTCACGATCGTGGCCGCCGTCGATGATCTTGACAGGGTGCAGAAGCACCTGGCCCTGCCTTTCAGCGATCCGAATTTGCGCGAGATCGCGATTGTCGATCGTGACGGACAGATCGTGGCTTCCTCGTCACCTGCGAGGGTGGGAACCGTTCTTGCCCGTGGTGACATGGGGGGACCGATTGGAGCCGACACCGTCTTGGAACATCAGACAGCCTCCGGCGAGCCCCTACTGATTCTTGTCAAGCCGGTGTATCAGAAAGACCGCCCCCTCTTGGCGGTGAGGGTCGTCTATTCCCTTCAAGCAGTGAGCGAGACGGAGGCTGCCATGATATGGCGCCTGCTGCCGATCCTGCTGATAGCGGTGGTTGCAGCCATGGCGTTGGGGCGAGTCTTGTTAGGGGGGATTGTGGCTCGCTGGCGCACGATCGCCCTGTCGGTCGAGGGATTGTGGGCTCGATTAGGGGAACAGGAGCAGTGTCAGGGGCAAAGAAAGGCGCAGCCGTCGGCGGCGATTTCTGATAGCTATCTCTACAATTTAGATCGGTTAGAAAACGCAATCGGCGACATCGTGCGTAACGTGCAGGAACGGATGCAAACGTTGCACATCATGATGGCGGGACTGGAACACCAGGTGCAGATGCGGACCGCCGAGCTGGAAGAGCGAGAAACGCTCCTGCGCGCCATTTTCGAAACGGCGGTCGAGGGGATCGTGGTGATCAACGAACGGGGACTGATCGAAATGGTGAACCCAGCCGTCGAATCCCTCTTCGGCTACCGGCCGGACGAATTGATCGGGCAAAACGTAAACATCTTGGTGCCCGCTCCCTATGACCGGGAGCATGACGGCTATCTCAAAAATTACCTGACCACCGGGGTGAAGAAAATCATCGGCATCGGTTGTGAGGTGGCGGCGAAACGCAAGGACGGATCGATCTTTCCCATCGACTTATCCGTCGGCGAGCTGATGGTGAAGGGGACGCGCAAGTTCACGGGCATTATCAGGGATATCTCGGCCCGCAAGGAGATAGAGGACCGATTACGGGACAATGAATCGCGCTACCGGCTGACGTTGGAAGTCTCCACCGATGGTTTGTACGACTGGAACCTTCAAACCATGCAAGCTTACTATAGTCCCCGTTGGATTCAGCTGTTGGGCCTTGAGGGGCATGATATCCCGCTCAACAACGTCTATGACTGGAAAAATCGCGTGCATCCGGATGATCGCCCATGGGTCGAACAGGCGTTGAACGATCACTTGGAACGGAAGTCGGCTCAGTACAACGTCGAACATCGCGTCCGGCATCGATCGGGTGAATGGAAGTGGTTTGCGATGCGCGGCCAGGTGGTGGAGCGGGATGAGGCGGGCAAGCCTCTTCGGATGATGGGCACGCTCACCGACATCACCGAACGCAAACGAGCCGAGGCCGAGGTGGCTCAATCAGCACGGGAACTCGAACGGAAAAACAAAGAACTGGCGGAGGCGCGGGATCGGGCGCTCGACGCGGCCAGGGCCAAGGCCGAGTTTCTGGCCACCATGAGTCATGAGATTCGGACGCCGATGAACGGTGTGATCGGCATGACCAGTCTGCTGCTGGATACATCCCTCTCCGGCGAGCAGCGGGAGTATACCGAAACCATCCGCCGCTGCGGCGAACATCTCTTGGAGATCATCAATGACATCCTCGATTTCTCCAAGGCGGACGCGGGGAAGATGGAGCTGGAGCGGCTGGACTTCGATATCCGCTCCACCGTGGAGGAGACGGTGGCGTTGGTGGCCGAACGGGCCTATGCCAAGGGGCTGGAGGTGGGGTGTCTGATTCAAGCCTCCGCGCCGGAGCGGCTGCGTGGTGATCCCGGCCGCCTCCGTCAGATTTTGCTGAATCTCCTGGGAAACGCGATCAAGTTCACGGAACAAGGGGAAGTCGTCGTGACGGTCGGTGTGGCGGATGACGAGCCGGTCTCCGTCGGCGATCGTGTTGATAATGTGATGCTGCGGTTCGAGGTGACGGATACCGGTATTGGGCTTACGCCAGAACAGCAGAAAAAACTCTTTCAACCCTTTACGCAGGCTGATGGATCGACGACGCGGCGGTATGGAGGGACAGGCCTGGGTTTGGCGATTTGCAAAAAACTCGTAGAGCAGATGGGTGGGCGGATCGGCGTGGTCAGTACGGTCGGCGTCGGCAGCACGTTTTGGTTTACGGCACGATTGGGCGTCCCAGCGGATGATCACCGTCAGGCTCCAGCGGCTCTTGCTCGGTCTTCCGGCGACCAGCGGATACTCATCGTGGACGACCATGCGGTCAATCGGAAAATACTCGAGCAACAACTGGGCGATTACGGCTATCGGTGTAAGAGCGTGGAGAACTCCGAAGAAGCGTTGCAGTGCCTGCGGCAAGCGGCTGAGCAGGGCGAGCCCTTTGATCTGGCCATTTTGGACATGCAAATGCCGGGTATGGATGGGATGCAACTGGCGCAATGCATCAAGGCTGATGAACGGATCAGCTCCCTCCGACTGGTCTTGCTCACCTCGTTGGGACGACGCGGAGACGCCAAACGTGCGCAGGAGGCAGGGTTCTCCGCCTACCTCACCAAACCGATTCGCCAATCGCAGCTCCTTGATTGTCTGAGTCTTGTGATAGCGGGGGGCGGCTCGGGCCATGCCTCTCCAGGAGGAGTGCCGTCCGGCATCATCACGACCCATGTCGTCTCGGAAGTCCGCGCCGCGATGAGGGGCCATATCCTGTTGGTAGAAGACAATCCAGTCAATCAAAAGGTGGCGGTCAAGATGCTCGAAAAATTGGGCTGTCGGGTGGACGTTGCAGGTAATGGCAGGGAGGCGGTCGAAGCAATGACACGGATTCGCTATGCCCTCGTGTTCATGGACTGTCAGATGCCGGAGATGGATGGGTTTGAGGCAACCGGCGTCATCCGTGATCGTGAAGG